>NZ_JAAGPG010000426.1:0-7193 GCF_017104665.1 Burkholderia sp. Se-20378
CAGACGTGTGCTCGTCCGATCTGGCCATGCGCCGCATGCGTCGTCGCGCGCCGTCATGCGGCGCCTCCCGCGGCGGCCGGTTCGAGAATCGCCTTCGCGATCGTGTTGCGCTGGATCTCGCTGGTGCCGGTCAGGATCCGGAACATCCGCAGTTTGCGGAACGTCTGCTCGACCGGATGGCCGCGCGTGACGCCGACGTTGCCGTGGATCTGCACGGCCTTGTCCGCGACCTCGAAGCAGCGCTCCGACACGTAAAGCTTGCAGGCGGCGGCCGTCATCCGCAGGTCGGCGCCCGCATCGGCGAGCGCGGCCGTATGCGCGATCATGCTTTCGCATGCCCACAACGCGGCGGCCATGTCGGCGAGCATGTGCTGGATCGCCTGGAACCGCGCGATAGGTCCGCCGAACTGCCGGCGCGTGCGCGCGTAATCGAGCGACGCCCGGTACGCCGACATCGCAAGGCCCAGCATCGTCGGGCAATGCAGCAGCCGGTTCACGTTGATGCGCGACATGCCGAGCCGGAAGCCGTTGCCGAGCCCGCCGAACACGTTCTCGCGCGGCACGCGCACGTCGACGAAGCGGATGTCCGCATCGATGTGCTGGCCGGACATCGGCACGTACTCGTGCTCGACGCTCACGCCGGGCAGGTCGAGATCGACCAGCACGGCCGTGATCTGCGGCGGCGTCGCGGACGCATCGGTCACGCACATCACGATCGCGAAATCGGCGAACGGCGCGCCGCTGATGTAGTGCTTCGCGCCGTTGATCACGAGCGCATCGCCGTCCTCGACCGCCGTGGTGCGGATGCTCATCGCATCCGAGCCCGAGTGCGGTTCGGTCAGCGCGAAACACGTCGATTTCTCGCCGCGCATCACCGGCTTGAAATAGCGATCGAGCTGCGCGGGCGTCGCGTACTTCAGCATGTTGCCGACGCGCGGCGGCCCGCCGAGTTCGCCGAGCACGTGCGGCGCGAGCGCCGCGCCGCTCGCGGCGAGGTCGGCCTTCAGCGCACACACTTCGGCGATCGACAGCCCCTGCCCGCCGATCTCGACGGGCAGGCTCGCGGTATAGAAGCCGAGCGCGGCCGAGCGTTGCCAGACGCGGCGCAACACGTCACGCGGCCACACGCCTTCCGAGTCGAGCCGCAGCTCGCGCTCGATGGGGCGCAGCTCGTCGTCGACGAAGCGCAGTACGGCCGCGCGCAGCGCGACGAATTCAGGGCGTTGCAGATGATCGAACATGGTGGGCTCCTTCAGTTGACGCGGCGCGCGACACCGCGCCAGTACTGCTCGCGCACGAGCTTGCGAGCGATCTTGCCGTTCGCGTTCTTCGGCAGCTCGGCGACGAAATCGATGGAGCGCGGCAGCTTGTAGTCGGCGAGCTGCGCGCGGCAATGCGCGACGAGATCGTTCGCCTGCGCGTCGCGACCGGCACGCAGCACGACCACGGCCTTCACGGCCTCGCCCCACTTGTCGTCGGGCACGCCGACCACGCAGGCCTCGAGCACGCCTTCGTGCCGGTAGAGCGCCGCTTCGACTTCGGTCGGATACACGTTGAAGCCGCCCGAAATGATCATGTCGTGCTTGCGGTCGACCAGATAGATGAAGCCGTCGCGATCGGTGCGCGCGAGGTCGCCCGTGTGCAGCCACCCGTCGACCAGCACCTCGCGCGTCAGCTCCGGCGCATTCCAGTAGCCCTGGAACACGTCCGCTCCGCGAATCACGATCTCGCCGATCGCGTCGCCTTCGACTTCGCGCCCGTCGGCATCGACCACCCGCACCTCGGTTTCGCCGAGCGGCCGGCCGCAGGACGCGAGCCGCTCGCGGTCGTGCAGCAGCGCATGCGCATGGTCGGCAATGCCGAGCCGCGTGACGCCCGACGTCGATTCGCTCGCGCCATAGCCTTGCGACAGCACGGGGCCGATGCGCGCCCACGCTTCCTCGATACGCGCCGGCGCCATCGGCGCCGCGCCGTAGCCGAGCACCTTCAGGCTGCGCAGGTCCGCCTGCGCGAGTTCGGGCGCGTTCAGCAGCATGTTGACCATCGCCGGCACCATGAACGTGTGCGTGATGCGCTGGCGCGCGACGTCGGCGAGGAAATGCGCGGGCTCGAACGCGTCGAACAGCACGAGCGTCGCGCCGCAGAACAGGTACGGCTGCATCAGCATCCCGGACGCATGCGTGATCGGGCCGATCAGCGCGAGCCGGTCGCCGGGCTGCGCGGGGCGGTCCATCCCCAGCACGATCTTGCGCAGCGATGCGAGCCGGTTGCCGTAGCTCTGCATCGCGGCCTTGATGCGCCCCGTCGAGCCGGACGAGAAATGGAGCACGGCGAGATCGTCCGGCGCCGGCTGGTAGTCGGGCGGCGTATCGCTGCCCTTCGCGACCAGCGTTTCGTAGTCGAGATAGCCGGCCACCGCGCCGCCGATCGACACGAACCGCTCGACCGACGAAAAGCCCGGCGAATCGGGCGTGTAATCCGTGTAGCCGCGCCCGCCGATGAACGCGGCGGGTGCGCAGTTGCCGACGACGTCGGCGGCCTCGGCGGCCGTGAAGCGCGGGTTCAGCGCGGCTTTCACGAGGCCGGCCTTGTACAGCGCGCACTCGATCTCGACGAGCTCGATGCAATTGCGCGCCTGCACGGCGATGCGGGTGCCGGGCGCGAAGCCGAGGCCGCGCAGCGCATTCGCGAGCCGCGTCGAGCGCTCGTCGAGCTGGCGGTACGTGACGGCGCGGTCGCGGTGGATCACGGCGGGCTGGCTGCCCCAGTAGCGGGCCGCGCGCCGCAGGAAGTAGGCGAAGCTCAAAGCGATTCTCCTGGTCGAACAGTGCCGCCAGTCTGTAAGATGCCCAGGCATCACCACAATGCATCACCGGATATAAAGTCATAACCGACAGGAATCCCCCGATGGACACGCGCGATCTGGAGTACCTGCTGGCCGTCGAGCGGCACGGCAGCATCGGCAAGGCCGCCGAGGCGCTGGGGCTGTCGCAGCCGGCGCTCACGAAAGCCGTGCAGCGGCTGGAGGCGCAAGTCGGCGTGACGCTGTTCGAGCGCACCGCGAACGGGATGACGCCGACGCCGGCCGGCGCACGCTTCGTCGCGCGCGCGCAGCGGATCGCGCTCGAGTTCGACGACGCAATGCAGGAGATGCTCGCGATCCGTGGCGGCGAACAAGGTGTGGTGCGGATCGGCTACTCGCCGACCGTGCCCAATGCGTTCGTGCTGGGCGCGTGCCGGCAACTCATCCGCGAACGGCCGGCCGCGCGGCTGCGGCTGCGTTGCCGGCTCGCGCGCGAACTGCTCGACCTGCTCGCGGCCGGCGAGCTCGATCTCGTCGTTGCCCCCGAACCGCAGCAGCAGGACGCCGGCCTCGACACCATCGCGCTGTTCGACGACCGGCTGACCGTGCTCGCCGACGCCGCCCACCCGCTGCAGCGCAAGCGCGGGCTCACGCTCGCGGACCTCGCCGATCAGGAATGGCTGCTGCCGGAAGCGACGATTCCCGTGCGGCACCGGATCGACGACGCGTTCCGCGCACGCGGCTTGCCCGCGCCGCGCCTGCGCATCGAGACGGACTTCGGCAATACGTCGCTGCTGCAGCTGTTGCGCGGCACACCGCTGCTGTGTGGCGGCGGCACGAATGCGCTCGACCAGGTGACCGGCGTGCGCGCGCTCGACCTGCGGGCCGGCGAGCTCGACCTCGACCGCCGCATCGGCGCGATGCACCGGGCCGGCGCGTACGTGCCGCCGCTGGCGCAGCGGATGATCGCGCTACTGCGGGAAAGCGTGGGATAGGCGCGGGGACGCGCCGCGACCATCATCAGCGGGAGTGATGTCACTCCCCTTTTTCTGCGGATTTGACCGGGGGCACGGTGCCGACAACACTAGCCCGCAGTGCTGCACAGACGGCACGCGCCCGCCCCCCTTCAGAGTCCGCCATGTACCCGACCGACACCGTGCAATCCCCGAGCGCCGTCCGGCCGCTCGCCGACCGGCAACTGCGCCGGATCGTCATCGCCTCCGTCGCCGGCAACGCGATGGAGTGGTACGACTTTTTCGTGTACGGCACGGCCGCTGCGCTCGTGTTCGGCCATGTGTTCTTTCCGCCCGGCGCGTCACCGCTGGCGGGCAGTCTCGCCGCGTTCGCAGCTTTCGCGCTGGGCTTCGTCGCGCGGCCGCTCGGCGGGATCGTGTTCGGCCACGTCGGCGATCGCTACGGACGCAAGGCGTCGCTCGTGTGGACGCTGCTGATCATGGGCGCGTCGACCTTCGCGATCGGCCTGCTGCCGACCTATGCGCAGGTCGGCGTGTGGGCGCCGGCCGCGCTCGTCGTGCTGCGCCTGCTGCAGGGCGTCGCGTCCGGCGGCGAATGGGGCGGCGGCGTGCTGATGATCAGCGAGAACGCGCCGCCGGAACAACGCGGCTACTACGCCGCGTGGAGCCAGCTCGGCGTGGGCGGCGGCTTCGTGCTGTCGTCGGCCGCGTTTCTCGCCGCGCAGGCGCTGCCGGACGACGCGTTCCGCGCGTGGGGCTGGCGACTGCCGTTCCTCGCGAGCATCGTCATCTTCGCGATCGGCATCTATATCCGCCGCCACCTGCCGGAAAGCCGCGACTTCGAGCAGGCCGGCAAGCGCGGCGCACACACGCACCTGCCGATCGTCGAATGCCTCCGGCGCCATCCGAAGGAAATCCTGCTTGCGATGGGGCTGCGCGTGGCCGAGAACGGCGGTGCGTACATCTTCCTCGCGTTCTCGCTCGTCTACGGCAAATACGTCGGCATCCCGAACGGCGTGATGCTGACCGGCGTGATGATCGCGATGATCGTCGAGATGGGCGCGATGCTCGCGTGGGGCCGGCTGTCCGACCGGATCGGCCGCAAGCCCGTGTACCTGATCGGCGCGCTGAGCCTCGTCGCGTGCGCGTTCCCGTTCTTCTGGCTGCTCGACACGCGCGTGACGCCGCTCGTATGGCTCGCGCTCACGGTCGGCACCGCCGTGAGTCACGGTGCGATGATCGGCACGCTGCCCGCGCTCGTCGGCGAGCTGTTCAGCACCGAGGTGCGCTACTCGGGCGTCGCGCTCGGGCATGAAGTCGCGTCGATCTTCGCGGGCGGGATGTCGCCGTTGATCGCGACCGCGCTGCTCGCGCACTATCGCGCGTCGTGGCCCGTCTCGCTGTTCCTCATTGCGCTCGGGCTCGTGACCGTCGCGACGCTGTGCGTGATGCGCGAGACGCGTGTCACGCCCGACGCCGGCACGCGCGGCGATACGGCATGAGCACGCGGCCCGCGCCGGCCGCCACGTCCGTGCACTTGCCCGTGCCCTTGTCGGCGAGTGAGCGACACACCGGCTTGCGGTGCCACGTGCACGCTCTCGTGGCACCGCGAACCCGCTCGGTATCGACGCCCGGGCTACGCGTCCTGGTTGCGCCGCCCACCGTCGAACACCGGCGCCAGCCCCAGGTGATCGAGCAGCCGCGCGAACTCGCCGAGCCGCTGCCGCATGTACGCGGGCACGTCCACGTTCGCATAGTCGTGGAAGCCCGCGCCCGTGCGTACGCCGTCGCGCCCGGTTTCCATGTTGCGCACGACGCTCGCGGCCGGCGCGAAGCGCGGGTCGATCTCGCCGGCCAGGTACTTCGACGCGTAGTACAGGATGTCGCAGCCGCCCCAGTCGATGAATTCGAGCAGCCCGAGCACCGCGAAGCGCGGGCCGAAGCCGGTGCGGATGGCCGTATCGATATCCTCCGCGCTCGCGACGCCTTCCTCGACCATCCGCGCAGCCTCGTTCATCGCGAGCGCCTGGATGCGCGGGACGATGTAGCCGGGCGCCGGCCCGCAGATCACCGGCTTCTTGCCGACGCGTTCGAGCAGCGCGGCGAGCGCATCGACCACCGACTGGTCGGTCGCGTCGCTGCGGCTGATCTCGACGAGCGGCATCAGCAATGCCGGGTTCAGCCAGTGCGCGTTCAGCATCCGTTCCGGGTGCGCGACATGGCGCTGCAATTCGGTGACGACGAACGTCGACGTGGTCGACGCAATCGTCGCGCGTGCATCGACGTGCTCGCCGAGCCAGCGCAATGCGTCGGCTTTTGCATCGAGCACTTCGGGCAGCGCCTCGAACACGACGTCTGCCTCGCGCACCGCCTCGGCCGCGCCGTCCCGCGCGACGATCGCAATGCGCGCGATTGCCGCACCGGCCTGCGCGGCATCGATGCGGCCGAGCGCGACCTGCGCGTGCAACGGCCTGGCGATCTCGTCGCGCGTACGATCGTCGAAGGCGCTTTGGCCGGCCGCATCGCGCCGCTTGAAGTCGATCAGCGTGACGTCGATCCCGGCAAAGGCGAACACGAGCGCGATCCCCTGCCCCATGCGCCCCGCGCCGAGCACGTGCACGCGCGTCACGTCGGCGGCCGCGCTCATGCTGAAACTCCCGCGACACCCGTGATTCCGTTGTCGAGCAGCGCACGCATCGCGTCCTTCGACAGCGCCGCGATCCCGAGCCGCTCCAGCGTGCGCCCTTCCGCATACAGGTCGCGCACGGCAACCGCGCTCGCGATGCTCAGCAGCCCCTGCGCAACCGGCGTCGGCACACCGGCCCAGCGCCCGCACGACACGATGAACGACAGCCCGAGCCGGGTGTCTTCGAGCATGTAGCGATGGGAACGCAGATCGATCTTCTCGCGCCAGTCGCCGCTATCGGTCAGTTTGCCGTGCGCGCCGCGCCCGTACATCCATTCGTCGCCGTCGGCCGCATAGTGATCCGCGAGCGGGAAATGCGGTGCGCGGTAGCCGAGCGCTTCGCGCACCGCGATGCGTTCGGCATCCAGCGCGTTCGTCACGCGGCGGATCGCCGGCTGCGTGCCTTCGTTGTGGATGTCCCATGCGTCGAAGTGTTCGAGCGGCCCGGCGTTCATCAGGATCAGCGGCGGATGGATCACCGGGCCCGCGTTCATCAACGCGCCGGACAACGCATCCTCGACCGGCTCGACCGACGGATAACCCGCACGCAGCACGTCGAACGCCCAGCCGGCCGCATTCGCCGGCAACACGCCGGTCGGCAGACGCGTCGCGTACGCGCTGATCACGACGTCGTTGTCGCCATGCTTGCGCACCAGGTACGGCAGCGTGCCCGTCTCGGCGAACGCGACGCGCGAACGGTTGCCCGCATTGGCTGCCGCCTGCGCGAACA
>NZ_JAAGPG010000427.1:0-238 GCF_017104665.1 Burkholderia sp. Se-20378
GAAAAAAAAAACCCCCCCTCCCCCCCCCCCCTCCCCCCCCCCCCTCCCTCCCCCCAACCATCCCAGACACACCGGCCCAACACTATACTCCGTCAACCACAACCACACCACCACTCCCAACCCCCGTCTCACCTCTCGACACACCACTAATGCATCAACACGACCCTCACCACGACAATCACACAGCACACCACCCACGACTCCCATCACACACCACCAACACCACCCTCACCCACAC
>NZ_JAAGPG010000428.1:0-7483 GCF_017104665.1 Burkholderia sp. Se-20378
GTCAGCGCGCTGCCGGCCGAATAGCCGCGCGTGCCGGCAAGCCCGCCGTTGTTGGCCGCGTTCGCATAGGCCTTCGCCATCGCGTTCATCGCGGCAAGACCGCCTTCGTTGCCGGACGCGCCGAAGCCGTCAGCGCCCAGGCCGGCCGCGCCGACGTCAGCCGCCGTGTCGCTGCCCGCGCCCTGCCCCGCATTGCGCAGCAACTGCTTCATCAGCGCGTCGGCGACGCCGATCCCGCGCGTCGACATCTGCTGCGCAAGCTGCTGGTCGAGCATCGACGTGTACATCTTCGACGTATGCGAATCGAACAGCCCGCCGTCGGGCGACGCGTCGCGCATGCTCTTGAGCATCATCTGCGTGAACATCGCGTCGAACTGGCCGGCGACCGCCTTCGCGCCGGCCTGCGGCGACTGCCTGGACTGCGCGCGCAGGGCGTCGAAACCCTGCACGTCGAGCGCAAAGCGCTGCGTGAGGTCGTTCGCGTTCGGGAGACTGGCTGCCATTTAGATGATCTCCAGGTCGGCGCGCAGCGCGCCGGCGGCCTTCATCGCCTGCAGGATCGACATCAGGTCCGCGGGCGTTGCGCCGAGCGTGTTCAGCGCCTTCACGACGTCGGCGAGATTCGCGCCGGCCGTCACCATCTTCAGCGCGCCGTTGTCCTGCTTGAGCTGGATCTGCGACTGCTGCGCCACCACCGTCTGCCCGTTCGAGAACGGCCCCGGCTGCGACACCACCGGCTGCGTGTTGACGACGACCGACAGGTTGCCGTGCGCGACCGCGCAGCTCTGCAGCGTGACCATCTGGTTCATCACGATCGAGCCGGTGCGCGCGTTCAGGATCACCTTCGCCGCGGCCTTGTCCGGGCTGACGTCGAGGTTCTGCAGCCGCGCCATGAACGCGACCTGCTGCGCCGAATCGGCCGGCGCGGTGAGCTGGATCGTGCGGCCGTCGAGCGCCATCGCGGTGCCCGGGCCGAAGCTCGAATTGACCGCGGACACGATCCGCTGCGCGGTGCCGTAGTCCATGTCGTTCAGTTGCAGCTGCAGCACGCCGTTCATCTGCGCGATCGCGTTCGGCACGCCGCGCTCGACGATCGCGCCGCCGACGATCCGGCCGGCCGCGAGCTGGTTCACCTGCACGCGGCTGCCGTTCGCGCTGGCGCCCGCGCCGCCGACCGCCATGTTGCCCTGCGCGAGCGCATAGACCTGGCCGTCCGCGCCTTTCAGCGGCGTCAGCAGCAGCGTGCCGCCGCGCAGGCTTTTCGCGTTGCCGAGCGACGACACGGTGACGTCGAGCGCCTCGCCCGGCCGCGCGAACGGCGGCAGCGTGCCGGTCACCATCACGGCCGCGACGTTCTTCAGCTGCATGTTGCTCAGCTGCGACGCGCCGCCGTTGGCCGACCCGTTGTTGATCGAGATGCCGAGGTTCGCGAGCATGTTCGCGAGCGTCTGCGTCGTGAACGGCGTCTGCATCGTCTGGTCGCCCGTGCCGTCGAGGCCGACGACGAGGCCATAGCCGATCAGCGGGTTGTCGCGCACGCCCTGGATCTGCGCGAGATCCTTCAGGCGTTCCGCGTGCGCGGGCGTTGCGCCGAACACGCAGGCCAGGGCCATGAACGCGACGGCGAGCCGCGCGGCGGCATGCGCGCGGGCCGACAGGCGGTCGAGAAGCGTCTTCTGCATCGTCATCACCACGGCGCGATGTTGAGGAAGAAGCGCTGCAGCCAGCCCATCGTCTCGGCTTCGTTGATGTAGCCCTTCGCCGAGTATTCGATCTTCGCGTCGGCCACCTGCGTCGAGTAGACGGAGTTCGCGCCCGAGATCGTGTTCGGGTTGACGACACCCGAGAAGCGCACGAATTCGTTGCCCTGGTTGATCAGCATCTGCTTCTCGCCGCTGACCACGAGGTTGCCGTTCGGCAGCACGTTGGTGACGGTCACCGTGATCGTGCCGTTGAACGTGTTCGCCGCGCTCGCGCCGCCGGTCGCCGCGAACTTGTTGTTGCCGGTCGCCGACAGGTTCGCCTTCGCGAACAGCCCGCCGAGGAAGCCGGCCGTCGGCACGTTGAAGTCGGTGTTGCCCTGCCGGTTGGTGTTCGCGCCCGACGACTTGGTCGCGTTGATGTTCTCCGCGATCATGATCGTCAGGATGTCGCCGACGTTGCGCGGACGCTGATCCTCGAAGAGCGGCCGCCCCGCGTAGCCGGGGTTGTAGATCGAGCCGGGCGCCTGCATCGACATCGGCGTCGGCGGCTGCGCCGTCATCGGCTGCTGGATGATCGGATCGCGCGGAATCTGCGCGCAACCGGCGGCGAACGCCGCCACCGCGACCGCGCATGCGGCGCGGACGGTGGCTGACGGGAGGAGGCGAACCTGCTTCATGGCGACGACGGGTGTTCCGGTTAGCTCTTCATCTGCGTGACGGTCTGCAGCATCTGGTCGGACGTCGTCACGGCCTTGCTGTTGATCTCGTAGGCACGCTGCGTCTGGATCATGTTGACGAGCTCCTGCACGACGTTCACGTTCGACGATTCGACGTAGTTCTGGCTGAGCGTGCCCGCGCCGTTCAGGCCCGGCTGCGACACGTTCGGCGCACCCGACGACGTCGTCTCGGAGAACAGGTTCTCGCCGCGCGCTTCGAGACCGGCCGGGTTGATGAAGGTCGCGACCTGCAGCGAGCCGATCTGCACCGAATTGGTCGAGCCCGCCTGCGTGATCGTCACGACGCCGTCCTTGCCGATCGTCAGCGAGGTCGCGTTCTGCGGGATCGTGATCGCCGGCAGGACCTGGTAGCCGCTCGACGTGACGAGCTGGCCCTGCGCGTTGGTCTGGAACGAGCCGTCGCGCGTGTACGCGTTCGTGCCGTCCGGCATCAGCACCTGGAAGAAGCCCGCGCCGTTGATCGCGACGTCCTTCGAGTTGCCGGTCTGCGTGAGGCCGCCCTGCGTGTACAGGCGCTCGGTCGCGACCTGCTGCACGCCGGTGCCGAGCTGCAGGCCCGACGGCAGTTCCGTCTGCTGCGTCGAGTTCGCGCCCGGCTGACGGATGGTCTGGTACAGCAGATCCTCGAACACCGCGCGCGACGCCTTGAAGCCGTTCGTGCTGGTGTTCGCGAGGTTGTTGGAAATCACGTCCATCTGCGCCTGCTGCGCATTCATGCCGGTGGCGGCAATGTAGAGCGAACGGTTCACTTGTCAGTTCTCCTGCGTAGGCTGGCGCGGGCGCTCAGCTGAAATTGAGCAGCTGGTTCGCTGACTGCTCGTTCTGGTCGGCCGTCTGGATCAGCTTCGACTGAAGCTGGAACGCGCGCGCGTTGTCGATCATCGCGACCATCGCGGTCACCGGGTTGACGTTGCTGCCTTCGAGCGAATTCGGCGTGACGACCACGTTCGGGTCGGCATCGGCCGGATTGCCGTCGGCGGTGCGGAACAGCCCGTCGTTGCCGCGCGTGAGCGTGGCCGGATCGGGATTCACGAGCTTCATCTGGTCGACGATCGCGACCGCCGTCGGCGGGTCGCCCGGCATCAGCGCGGAAATCGTGCCGTCCTTGCCGATCGTCACTTCCGCGTTCGGCGGCACCGAGATCGGGCCGCCATTGCCGACCACCGGCAGGTTGCTCGCGTTGACGAGCTGGCCGTTCTCGTCGACGTGCAGGTTGCCGGCGCGCGTGTACGCCTCGCTGCCGTCGGCCGCCTGCACCGCCAGCCAGCCCGCGCCCTGCACGGCGACGTCGAGCGGGTTGCCGGTGCGCGTGATCGGACCCGGCGCGTAGTCGGCGCCGGGCGTCGACGCGAGCACGTAGGTGCGCGTCGTCGTCGGGTCGCTCGTGCTGCCGTCGCCGAAATTCATCGGCACCGCGCGATACGTCGCGAGTTGCGCGCGAAAGCCCGTCGTCGACGCGTTCGCGAGGTTGTTCGCGACGATCGCCTGCTGGTCGAGCGACTGCGACGCACCCGTCATCGCCGTGTAGATCAGTCGGTCCATGGCTGCTCGATGTCCGCGCTTACAGGTTGATGAGCGTCTGGTCGACGGTCTGCTGCGTCTTGATCGTCTGCGCGTTCGCCTGGTAGTTGCGCTGCGCGGTGATCAGGTTGACGAGCTGCGACGTGAGGTCGACGTTCGAGTTTTCCAGCGCGCTGCCCTGCAGCGTGCCGTGGTTCGTGCTGCCCGGCGCCGAGATCTGCGGCACGCCCGATGCGGAGCTTTCCGCATACTGGTTGCCGCCGAGGTTCACCAGCCCGTTCGGGTTGTTGAAGTTCGCGAGCGCGATCTGGCCGAGCACGGCGGT
The DNA here is from genome assembly GCF_017104665.1 of Burkholderia sp. Se-20378. Taxonomy (NCBI): domain Bacteria; kingdom Pseudomonadati; phylum Pseudomonadota; class Betaproteobacteria; order Burkholderiales; family Burkholderiaceae; genus Burkholderia; species Burkholderia sp. Se-20378. The sequence goes on from NZ_JAAGPG010000428.1 coordinate 4,287, forward strand.
CTGGCCGTTCGAGTAGTTGCCGGTCAGCTTGCCGTCGGTGCCGATCGTGTAGGTCGTCAGCGTGCCGCTCGCGTAGCCGTCCTGCGCGAGGTTGTTCACGCCGTCCTTGCCGCCGTACTGCGTCGTGCCGGTCAGGTCGAGCGTGAGGCTCTGCGGCGTTGCCGAGCCGTCGGTGTTCGGCACCGTGAACTGGAACTGGCCGACCGACGTGGTCGGCGTGGGCGGCGTGCCCGTCGTCGTGCTCTGGATCGTGCCCGACGAATTGAAGTTGACCGTGCCGAGATCCGTCGTGGCGCCGCCCTGCACGCCCGCGTACGCTTCCCACGTGCCGGCCGCCGACTTCACGAAGTACATGTTGACCGCCTGCGAACCGCCGAGCGAGTCGTACACCTGGATCGACGTCGAGTAGTTGTAGGTCGTGTTGTCGGTCGCGCTGAACGGCGTCTTGGTCGGCGTCGTGTCCTGCGAGTTCAGGTTGAACTGGGCCGAGATCTTGGTCGTCGCGGTCGGCGAGATGTTGGTCGTCGGCGCCTGCAGCGGCACGGTCTGCGCGGTGTTGATCACGCCGCCCGTGTTGGCTGCGTAGCCCATCAGGTTACGGCCTTGCGAGTCGACGATGTAGCCGTTCTTGTCGCGCTGGAACGTGCCGTCGCGCGAGTACGTCGTCACGCCGTTGTTCGACATCTGGAAGAAGCCGTTGCCGTTGATCGCGACGTCGAGCGACGAGCTCGACGAGTTGATCGTGCCCTGGCCGAAGTTCTGCTCCACCGCGTTCAGCGCGGTGCCGATACCGATCTGCGTGTTGGTCGACGTCGCGACCGAGTTCGCATACATGTCGGCGAACTGCGCGGTGCTCGACTTGAAGCCGACCGTGTTCGCGTTCGCGATGTTGTTGCCGATCACGTCGAGCGCGTTCGATGCACCCGAGAGGCCGCTCAGACCCTGTTGATAACCCATTTCGGTCTCCGTTTCGAGATTGCTCGATCAGTATCAGTTGGAGGTGGTGCCGCTGCCGGACGCATTCGACGCGGACGACGTGGTGTTCGGGAAAATCGATGCAACCTGGGTCAGCCCCACGGTCGTGCCGTTCGACAGCACGAGCCCCGCGGTGCCGTCCGCCTGCTTGATCACGCTCTGCACGGTCGACGCCGCGAGCGTCGTGGCCGGCTGCGGCGTGCCGTTGCTGTCGGTGTACGACGCGCTGACGGTGTACTTGCCGTCCGGCAGTGCGTTGCCCGCCGCGTCGGTCGGCGTCCAGTTGAACGGCACGGTGCCGGCCGACTGCGCGCCCGCGTTGATCGTGTTCACCACGGTGCCCGCCGCGTTCTTCACGGTGATCGTCAGGTTCGACACCGCGCTCGACAGCGACACGCCGAACGGCGACGCCGCGCCGCTCTTCACCGCGACCGCGTTGCCCGGCGCGAGCACGTTCGTGCCGATCAGCAGCGCGGCCTGCGTCTGCTGGCCGGCCGTGAGCTGCGTCGACAGCGACGTGAGCGACGTGTTCAGCTGCGCGATGCCGCTCACCGTGTTGATCTGCGCGAGCTGCGACGTCATCTGCGAGCTGTCGACCGGGCTGGTCGGGTCCTGGTTCTGCAACTGCGTGACGAGCAGCTTCAGGAACGTCGCCTGCAGGTCGCTCGCCGACGTGCCGTTGGTGTTCGACACGTTGTTGGTGTTCATCGTGTCGGTCGGCAGGTTCGACACGTTCGTGCCGTTGCTGCCGATCGTCGTGTTGGAGGAAGTCATCCTGGGAGCCTTCTGTCGGAACTGTCGAGTCTGTAAGGTCGGTCGACGCGCGGCTTACGAGCCGATCGTCAGCGTCTTGAGCATCAGCGTCTTCGCGGTGTTCAGCGTCTCGACGTTGGCCTGGTACGAGCGCGACGCCGAGATCATGTTCACCATCTCCTGCACCGGATCGACGTTCGGCATCTGCACGTAGCCGTTCGAGTCGGCGGCCGGGTTCGACGGGTCGTAGGTCGACTTCATCGGCGACGGGTCGTCCATCACCTTCGTCACGCGCACGCCGCCCACGCCCTGGCCGGACGCGGTGCGCGCGCCGCCGATCGGGTCGGTCGCGAACACGACCTGCTTGGCCTTGTACGGCTTGCCGTCGGGGCCGGTCGCGCTGTCGGCGTTCGCGAGGTTCGACGCAGTGACGTTCAGGCGCTGCGACTGCGCGGACAGCGCCGAGCCGGCGACGCCGAAGATGTTCATCAACGAAGGCATGGAAGCTCCTTTTGCTCGGATTCGGTGGCGGTGCGCGCCGTCACTGGTTCGTCGTGATCGCGGCGATCATCGCCTTGATCTGCTGGGTCATCACGGTCATCCCGGTCTGGTAGTGCAGCGCGTTGTTCGCGAACTGCACGCGCTCGACGTCGAGATCGACCGTGTTGCCGTCGAGCGCCGGCTGCAGCGGCATCCGGTATTGCGCACGGCCGTAGTCGTCCGACGGGCCGCCCGTCGGGATCAGCTTCGCGGTGCCGGCCATGTGGCCCGCCGCCGTCGACACCATCGACATCCCGCTCGTCACGCCGGCCGGCTGCGTCATCGGCAGTTGCCCGGCGTTGCTCGGCGCGAGGCCGCCGCCCGCCTGCTTCAGCGAGCGCGCGAGCGTCGACGCGAAATCGACGTCGCGGGCCTGGTAGCCGGGCGTGTCGGAGTTCGCGATGTTCGACGACAGCAGTTCCTGCCGGTAGGCGCGTACGTCCAGCGCCTGTCGGCCGAACGCGAATTCCGCATCGAGTTTGTCCAGCATGTGTGCGTCTCTCCGTATGAAGCGCTGCACGCCCCTCGCGCCGGATGGCGACTCGAGAGGCTTTTTTCCATGACAGCGATGGTAGGCGTCGGACGCAACCGGCAATCGGGCGAATAACGCGGCAAAGGCCCCCTCTATTCATCGTTTGCGCGACCGCCCCGCTCCCTAGAATGCGAAGCGGAGCAACGGATCGGGGATACGGCGATGACTGGCAGCGCACTTCGCGGAAGGAACGGGCGGCTCACGCACGTCCGGCGTGCGTTTGCGCTCGCCGCGGCGCTGTGGATCGCCGCCCCGGCCGCGCACGCGGACGACGGGATGATCGTGATTCCGGGGCGCGGCGAGACGGCCGAAACCGCGCTCGCGCACGCCAATGCGGCGAGCGGAGATCGGACGGGGGGCGTGTAGGGGAAGAGGGTGCGCAAGCGGGGAGAGCGAG
>NZ_JAAGPG010000429.1:0-7260 GCF_017104665.1 Burkholderia sp. Se-20378
TGCCGGCCGGCTGCTCCGCTTTCGCGGAGCGCGCGGCCTTCATCACCCCTGCGCGCGCCGCCACGCTCAGGCCGCCCGCGTTTCCAGCACTTCCACCGCCGGCAGCTTCTTCCCCTCGAGGAACTCGAGGAAGGCGCCGCCGCCCGTCGAGATGTAGCTGACCTGGTCATGGATGCCGTACTTGGCGATGGCCGCGAGCGTGTCGCCGCCGCCCGCGATCGAGAACGCGGACGATTTGGCGATCGCTTCCGCGAGCGTCTTGGTGCCGTTGCCGAACTGGTCGAACTCGAACACGCCGACCGGGCCGTTCCACACGATCGTGCCGGCCTTCTCGAGCTGGCTCGCGAGCGCCTTGGCGGTATCGGGGCCGATGTCGAGGATCATGTCGTCCGCTTCGATGTCGGCGACCTGCTTCACCGTGGCCACGGCCGTCGGCGAGAATTCCTTGGCCGTCACGACGTCGGTCGGGATCGGCACCGATGCGCCGCGCTCGCGCGCTTCGTCGATGATCGCCTTAGCCTCGTTGACGAGGTCGGCTTCCGCGAGCGACTTGCCGATCGACAGGCCGGCCGCGAGCATGAACGTGTTCGCGATGCCGCCGCCGACGATCAGCTGGTCGACCTTGCCGGCCAGCGACTTCAGGATCGTGAGCTTGGTCGACACCTTCGAGCCGGCGACGATCGCCACCAGCGGGCGGGCCGGGTTGCCGAGCGCCTTGCCGAGCGCGTCGAGTTCGGCGGCCAGCAGCGGGCCCGCGCATGCGACCGGCGCGTACTTCGCGATCCCGTGCGTGGTCGCTTCCGCGCGGTGCGCGGTGCCGAATGCGTCGTTCACGTACACGTCGCAGAGCTTCGCCATCTTCTGCGCGAGCTCGTCCGAATTCTTCTTCTCGCCCTTGTTCACGCGGCAGTTCTCGAGCAGCACGACCTGGCCCGGCGCGACGTTCACGCCGTTCTCGACCCAGTTCGACACGAGCGGCACGTCACGGCCGAGCAGCTCGGCGAGGCGCTTCGCGACCGGCGCGAGCGAATCTTCCGGCTTGAACTCGCCTTCGGTCGGGCGACCGAGGTGCGACGTGACCATCACGGCCGCGCCGGCGTCGAGCGCGGCCTGGATGGCCGGCACGGACGCGCGCACGCGCGTGTCTTCGGTGATGTTGCCCTGGTCGTCCTGCGGGACGTTCAGGTCGGCGCGGATGAATACCCGCTTGCCGGCGAGCTGGCCGGCGGCGATCAGGTCGGTAAGACGCTTGACTTGGCTCATGTTGAACAAATTGAAGTAGTGGATGGGGAAAGGGGGTTCACGCTGGACGTGCGCGGGCTGCCGCGAAAGGGCGCCGGATGCGGCCGTGGCTGGCGGTTCGCATGACGCGCACGGGTAAAAAATCTCGAACGGGCATTCTAGCCGATCCACCCGGCAGACTGACCCGCGGGCGGCGAATTCCGCCTATTTGGGATCGCGCGCGGGAACGGACACATTGCCGCAATGCAGCAATGCAGCCGCGCGAGCGGCCAGCGCCCGGCGGGCCTGAACGGCGGCTCATCAGAAGATCAGGCGCAGCGCGGTGAACACGAGCATCCCGACGACGATCGTGCCAAGCATGCTGCGCCGCCACAAGAACCAGCCGAGGCCGGCGAGCGCCGCGTAGAACGGATGGTTGGACAGCGCGAACGACAGCCCGGCCGGCGTTTCGAGCACGTCGGGCAGCACGACGGCGACCAGTGCCGCCGCCGGTGCGTAGCGCATGGCGCGCTGCGCGCGCTCCGGCAGCACGGTGCGTTCGCCGCCGATCAGGAACAGCGCGCGCGTGACGGCCGTGACGATCGTCATCCCGATGATGACGATCCAGATTTCCGTCGCGCTCATTCGATTTCCTTTTCGTGCACGGTTTCGGTGCGGATGCGCCGCCAGTCAGCCCGCTCGACGAAGAAATCGGCCGTGCAGCCGGCCGCGAGCGCGGCGAGCACCGCGAGCGGCAGCGCGAGCCGGTACGGCAGGTCGAACGCGATCAGCGACACGACGCCGGCGACCGCGACGGCTGCGAGCGTCGAGCGGTTCGCGACCGCCGACACCATGATCGGGATCAGCGCGAGCGTACCGGCCAGCTCCAGCCCCCAGCTCGCCGGGAAGAAGCTCGCAAGCAGGATGCCGGCGAGCGACGACACCTGCCACGACAGCCAGCTCGCGAGCGCCATCCCCCAGAAATACGCCTCCTTGCCGGGCACGTGGCCGTAGGCGAAGCCCTGTTTCTGGAACAGCAGGTAGATCACGTCGCCGTTGAAATAGCCGATCGCGAGGCGCCGCCACAGCGGCAGGTAGGAAAAATGGGGAGCAAGCCCGGCGCTGAAGATCACGAAGCGCGTGTTGACCATCGCGGCCGTGAGCAGGATGGTCCAGATCGGCAGCTTCGCCGCGAGGAGCGGCAGCACCGCGAGTTGCGACGAGCCCGCGTAGACCAGCAGCGACATCGCGCTCGCCTGCCCGAGGGTCATCACCGATTTGCTCATCGCGATGCCGGTGACGAGCCCCCACGAGAAAATCGCCATCAGCGTCGGGGAATAGTCGCGCGCGCCCTGGATCAGCGCGAAGCGGTCGGTGGCGGACAATCGAGCGAGCATGGGAAGCGGGCCGCAGCGGGCGGTTCGCCGGGGCGCCGGCGCCTCCTGCCGGTACGACCCGTCGTTATTGGAATCGGTACCGGGCGATTATAGCGCCGGCCCCGCGCCGACCGACCGGATCGCCTTCAAATGACGCTAAAATAAGCGTCTTTCCGGCTCAACGCTGCATACAACCGCATCCCAGGAGAAATCTATGTCAATGGCCGACCGCGACGGCAAGATCTGGATGGACGGCAAGCTGATCGACTGGCGCGACGCCAAGATCCACGTCCTGACCCACACGCTGCATTACGGCATGGGCGTCTTCGAGGGCGTGCGCGCGTACAAGTCGGCCGACGGCAGCACCGCGATCTTCCGCCTGTACGAGCACACGAAACGTCTGCTGAATTCGGCGAAGATCTTCCAGATGGACGTGCCGTTCGACCGGGAAACGCTCGAAGCCGCGCAGCTCGAAGTCGTGCGCGAGAACAAGCTCGAGTCGTGCTACCTGCGCCCGATCATCTGGGTCGGCTCGGAAAAGCTCGGCGTGGCCGCGAAGGGCAACACGATCCACGTCGCGATCGCCGCATGGCCGTGGGGCGCGTACCTCGGCGAGGAAGGCCTCGCGAAGGGCATCCGCGTGAAGACGTCGTCGTTCACGCGCCACCACGTGAACGTGTCGATGGTGCGCGCGAAGGCATCCGGCTGGTACGTGAACTCGATCCTCGCGAACCAGGAAGCGACGGCCGACGGCTACGACGAAGCGCTGCTGCTCGACGTCGACGGCTACGTGTCGGAAGGCTCCGGCGAGAACTTCTTCCTGGTGAACAACGGCAAGCTGTACACGCCCGACCTGTCGTCGTGCCTCGACGGCATCACGCGCGACACCGTCATCACGCTCGCGAAGGACGCCGGCATCGAGGTGATCGAGAAGCGCATCACGCGCGACGAGGTCTACACGGCCGACGAAGCGTTCTTCACCGGCACGGCCGCTGAAGTCACGCCGATCCGCGAGCTCGACAACCGCACGATCGGCAGCGGCGCACGCGGCCCCGTCACGGAAAAGCTCCAGTCGGCGTTTTTCGATATCGTGTCGGGCAAGAACGCGAAGTACGCGAACTGGCTGACGAAGGTCTGAGCGCGCCGCGCCACCGACCGCCCCACAAAAGAGTGATAAGAGAAAGTCTCATGAGTGAAATCAAGGAAATGCCGCTGGTCGAGCTGACGGCCAAGGATCTTCCCGCGTACTGCCCGAACCCGGCCATGGCGCGCTGGAGCGCCCACCCGCGCGTCTTCATCGACGTCTCGCACGGCGAAGCACGCTGCCCGTACTGCGGCACGCGCTACAAGCTGCGTGACGGCGAGGTCGTCAAGGGCCACTGAGCCCCGGCGGCCGGGCCTGCAGGCTGATGCAGGCCCGCCCCTCGCCAAGGCGGCGCAGCCGGATTGCCGGCGCGCCGCCCTTCTCCATTCTGGCAACCCGAACGCGGCGCCTGAGCGCCGTGCTTCATTACGACATCGGAAGTCGACCTGATGCGTCGAGCGCTGGTTATCGCACCGAACTGGATCGGTGACGCATTGATGGCGCAGCCGCTTTTTGCGCTGCTGAAGAAAAACCATCCCCGCATCGCGATCGATGCCGTCGCGCCCTCATGGGTCGCGCCCGTGCTCGAACGGATGCCCGAGATCCACGATGTTTACGCGACCGATCTCGCGCACGGCAAGCTGCAGCTGCTGCGTCGCTGGCAACTCGCGAGCGACCTGCGCGACGTCGGCTACGACGCGGCGTACGTGCTGCCGAATTCGCTGAAATCCGCGGTGATCCCGTGGCTCGCGAACATCCCGCTGCGGGTCGGCTACACGGGCGAGCACCGCTACGGGCTGCTCAACGTGCGGCACGCGAACCCCGACAAGTCGGGCGAGCGGCCGCCGATGACGACCCACTACGCGGCGCTCGCGTACGCGCCGGGCGCGAAGCTGCCCGAGTCGATGAAGACGCTGCCCGCGCCGCGCCTCGACGCCGATCTCAACGAGACGGCGCGCGTGTCCGCACGTTTCAATCTCGATACGCGCAAGCCGCTCGTCGTGTTCTGCCCCGGTGCGGAGTACGGCCCGGCCAAGCGCTGGCCGCCCGAGCACTTCGCGTCGCTCGCCACCATCGTCCATCAGTCGTTCCCGTACACGCAGATCGTCGCGCTCGGCTCGCAGAAGGACGCGGCGGCGGCGCAGGCGATCGCCGACCACGCGCCGAACGTGCGCAACCTGTGCGGGCAGACGTCGCTGTCGGAGGCGTGCGCGCTGATCGCGCGCGCGAACGCGGTGGTCACCAACGATTCGGGGCTGATGCACGTTGCCGCCGCGCTACGCCGGCCGCTCGTCGCGCTGTACGGATCGACCGATCCGCGCCACACCCCTCCGCTGTCGGACCTGGCGAAGGTACAATGGCTTCATCTCGAATGCAGTCCCTGCTTCGAACGCGAGTGCCCGCTCGGCCACCTGAAGTGCCTGCGCGAACTCGGTCCCGAGCAGGTATTCGGCGATTTGCGCGGCATGCTCGTCGGGCAGCGCTGACCCTGGCCGGCAGCGTCGCACGGCGCGCCGGGCAATCCGATTCACCGGTGTACGGCGGCTCCATCCGGGCCGCCGTGCTGAATACGGCGCGCGACGCGCGCGAGAGATAACCCCGATGCCACGTTTTGCCCGCCTCTTCGAAGCCGCCGCCGATACGCTGAACGCCTACTACCAGGCCGTCGCCGATGCCAATCTCGACGCGCTGCTGGGATTGTGGATCGACGAGGATTTCGCCAGCTGCGTATGGGCGGACGGCGAGCATCTGCACGGCCTCGACCAGATCCGCAGCGGGCTCGCCAACCGGCTCGCCACGCGTCCCGTGACGATCGAGCCACTCGACATCCGCGTGTACGACAGCCTCGGCACGGTCGTCTATACGATCGCCGAAGCGCATCAGCAGGCCGACCTGACGGCCGAACCCGACATGGTTTTCGCGACGTACGTGATGATTCACGAACGTGGCGAGTGGCGCATCGCGCATATTCACGCGAGCCCGATTCCTGAACAAGCGGCCGGACAATTCGCCGCGAAGATCCGTCACGGGCAGGGTCCGCTGCACTGACGAAAAAGCAACGCATACGCGGGGCGATCATGAGTACGGCTTCTCCGCCCACCTCGCCGCTGACCGGGGCTCCGGCCCCCGACGACGACATTCTGCGCTATCGCGCACCACGCTGGCTGCCCAACAGCCATGCGCAAACCATCGTGCCCGCGCTGTTCGCGCGGCGTCCCGTCGTCGCTTACCGACGAGAGCGATGGGAAACCCCCGATCACGACTTCATCGATCTCGACTGGGTCGCGCATCTCGACAGCGCGGCGCCGCGGCCCGATGCGCCGCTGTTCGTGCTGTTCCACGGCCTCGAAGGCAGCTCCGGCTCGCACTACGCGCTCGCGATGATGGCAGCCGCGCGCGCGAAGGGCTGGCACGCCGTCGTGCCGCACTTCCGCAGTTGCAGCGGCGAGATCAACCGCCAGCCGCGCTTCTACCATCTCGCCGACAGCGCCGAAGTCGACTGGATCCTGCGCCGGCTTGCCGCGCAGCATCGCGGGCCGCTCGTCGCGGCCGGTGTGTCGCTCGGCGGCAATGTGCTGCTGCGCTGGCTCGGCGAGCATCGCAGCGACACGTCGATCCTGCGGGCGGCCGCCGCGATTTCGACGCCGATCGACGTGCACGCCGGCGGGCGCGCGCTGTCGCAAGGCTTTGCGATGGTCTACACGCGCAGCTTCCTGAAGACGCTCAAGCGCAAGGCGCTCGCGAAGCTCGACCAGTACCCGGGGCTGTTCGACCGTGAAGCCATGCTGCAGGCCGTGACGATGCGCGACTTCGACGAGGTCGTGACCGCACCGCTGCACGGTTTCGCGGATGCGGACGACTACTGGACCCAAGCGACGACACGGCCGCTGCTGCCCGCGATCGACGTGCCGACGCTGATTCTCAACGCCCGCAACGACCCGTTCCTGCCAGAGTCCGCTCTGCCGGGCCCGGCCGACGTATCGCCGGCCGTCGAGCTCGACCAGCCCGCGTCCGGCGGACACGCGGGATTCATGACCGGGCCGTTCCCCGGCCGCCTCGACTGGCTGTCGGCGCGGGTGTTCGGCTATTGCTCCAAATTCGTCGACCATGGATGACATCGTCAGGCAGGCCCTCGCCAAATGGCCGAACGTACCTCACTGTACCGGCTGGCTGCTGCTCGACCGGCGCGGCGAATGGCGACTGCGCGACGACGCCGCGCAAGCAGCCGGCGAGCTCGGCTCGTCGATCCGGCATGCGGCGCTGAACGCGTTCATCGGCCGCAACTACGAATGCGACGCGCAGGGCCAGTGGTTCTTCCAGAACGGGCCGCAGCGCGTGTACGTCGAGCTCGCCTATACGCCATGGATCGTCCGGCTCGCCGAACGCGACGGACAGCTCACGCTCACCGACCAGACCGGCACGCCGTTCGAACCGGACGAAGCGTGGCTCGACGACGCGGGTGGCGTGCTGTTGCGCGCAGCCGGCACGCCGCCGCGCATCGCGGCGCTGCACGACCACGACCTCGGGCTGTTCGCCGATCACGCGGATTTCGATGCCGCGCCGCCCGTGCTGCGCTGG
>NZ_JAAGPG010000041.1:0-33295 GCF_017104665.1 Burkholderia sp. Se-20378
CCCGCCCGCGCGGCGCGCATCGTGTCGAATTCGCGGCGCTGCCGGTCGAGGTCGGCCTGCGCGGCGAACACTGCATCGCGCTTCGCGAGCCAGTCGCCCATCGCCGCCAGCGGCATGCCGGGCACCGCGGCCGTCGTCGCAAGCGCGGCCCATGCGTCGCGATGCGCGGCGAGCTCATGCTCGCGCTCGTCCAATGCGGCCCGCCTGCGCGTCACGCCGGCTCGTGCGGATTCGACCTGCTGACGCAGCGATTGCAACGTCGCCGCCGCCTGCGTCACGCCGAGCTGTGCATCGACGAGTTCGTCCGCAAGGCGAATCGCGTCGTCGACCGCAGGTGCGCCCGTTGCGAGATCGACCGCGCCGCTGCGGATATCGCCCCACGCGCCATCGCGCCGCGCACGCGCCGCCAGCACGTCGGCGGTCGTGACGACCTTGTGGTTCTCCGCGAAGTGCTTTTCCTGCAGTTCGAGCCGCTCGAGCTCCTCAAGTGCGCCATCCCGCGCGTCACGTGCCGCAGCGACCGCGCTCGCGCGTTCGCTGTCTTCCTTCAGCAGTGTGCCGAGCCGCGCCGCCGACGGCACATCGAGTGCGCGCAGCGCGTCGACCGGCATGCGCCACTGGCCGAGCGCATCGAGTGCGCCGGACAGGATGCGTTCGGCGGCGGCGATTTCATGTTCGAGTGCCTGCTCGCGCTGGCCACTGTTGCGAAAGCCCTGCGCATCGGCCAGCGCCGCACGCAGCGCCTCCGGCACATCGACGGTCGACAGGCGCGCCTGCTGTTCCTGCACCTGCGCAAGCTCGCGCGTGCGTTCATCGAGCGACTCGCGTGCGCCGGCAAGCGCCTGGTGCAGCGCACCGTGTTCGCGCAACAGATTGGCAACGGTCTTCAGCGACAACGCGGTCGGCAGCGACGCGCGCAGCGACGCTTCGTCCGTCGGCCAGTCGAGCTGGGCGGCCGCAGCGAATGCAGCGGACAGGTGCCGCTCGACATCCGCGCCGAGCAGCAGCAGATCCTGCGCGTGATTCATGCATGCGCCGCGCAGCCGATCGAGCGCTTCGATGTCGGCTTCGAGCGCGAGCGTGTCGGCATCGGCATCAATCGCATCGCGCGCCTGCCGTTTCGCGAGCAGGTCGGCACGCCGTTCCTCGAGCACCTTCTGTTCGGCCGCGAGATCGCCCTGCGCCTTCAGCAGATCCGCATACGCGGTGGGCGGCAATTCGACGACCGCGCCCAGTTCCGCCAGTGCCGCATCCTTGATCGTCAGTTCCTTCAGGTAGGGCGCGAGCCGTCGCACGCGTTCGAGCTTCGAGCGCAGCGCTTCGAGCCGGCGCTGCTCCGCGCGTGCCTCTTCGATCTGCTGTTCGACCGCTTCGCGCGCATCCTTGCGTTCGACCCAGTCGCGCGTGCGCACCTGAACCGTCTTCAGTTCGGTCACGGCTTCGTTGAACGACGCTTCGGCGAGTGCAAACGCGCTGCCGGTGCGGCGCGGCGCCCAGAGCTCGACCGAACGCGCATCGAGCTCCTCACGCACCGGCCCGAGACTGCCGACACCGGCGGCCGATTCGAACAGCACCTGGCCAAGCTTGTCGGAGGCGTCGAGAATGCTCCGGCCGCCGTCGACCAGACGCCCGTGATCGAGCCCGAACATCTGTTCGAAGAATTCGCGCGTGGCGCCGTCGAGGACGGCGGCCAGATAGTCGTCGGGCAACTTGTCGTCGGCGGGCGTGCGCAGCGGACTGCGCCCGCGCGCGCGGTGGAACGCGAGTTCGCCCGCACCGCTTTCCAGCACGCCGCCGATCCGCAGTTCGGGTGTGCTGTGCAGGAAATCGAGCGGTGTCTGCAACTTCATTCCGAACAGCAGTTCCGACACGGCCGTGCGAACCGTCGACTTGCCGGCCTCGTTCGGCCCCACGATCACATGGAAATCCTCGCCGGCCGACGGGAAACGCAGCGTCTCGTCGGTAAACTTGCCGTACTTGATCAGATCGAGCTGGTTGATCCGCATCGCTTACTCCCCCCTCGCCAGCCGCGCAAGCAACGCGGGCCCGACCTGCTCGACGAGTGCCGTGAGCTCGCCTGCACGTGCCATCGTCAACAACGGCACCTCTTCCTTCACGTCGCTGCGCACCTTGCCGACGAACGGCTTCAGGTCGCGTTCGAGCAGTTCGAGGAAATCCGGATCGCGCGCGGCGTCGGCCAGGATCTGCTTCAGGTCCTCAAGCGCCTCGAGCTGCTCGCTTTCGCCCGGCTGATGATCGGCCGCGGACGTCGCGAGCCGGACCTTCTCGAGCCACAGCCGCTCGTTGCCGATGATGCCGATCTGGTTCAGCACCTCCGCGCGCAACTGCGGCGCGCGGCCGAAAAAGAGGCCATGCGCGGGCGTTCGCCCCGTGACCGTCACGCGCACCGCGCGCGGCACATGGCCGTCGACGGTCAGCAGCGTTTCCAGCGACTGACCGATCTTTCTGGACAGGTCGGCAACGGTGAAGCAGTCGGACGCGTCGACCGACACGGCTTCCCAGCGCAGCACGTCGAGATACAGGCGCTCAACCTGCGTGCGACCTTGCTCGACCGTCACGAGCACCGCGCCGCGACGGCCCGTCTCGCGGATATGGCGCCCCTGCAGGTTGCCGGGAAACACCACCGTGGACGACCCCGACCATTGCTGGAATTCGTGCACGTGGCCGAGCGCCCAGTAGTCGTAGCCTTTCGCGTGCAGTTCGGCCAGCGTGCATGGCGCATAGTTCGCGTGCGCCGCATAGCCTTCGAGTGCCGTGTGCAGCACGCCGATGTTGTAGTAACCGGGCACCGGGTCCGGATAGCCGATCGCGAGATTGTCGACGACGGCCTTGTCCTTGAAGCTCTGCCCGTGCAGCGCGACGTCGAATTCCGGCAGCTTGTAGGTTTCCGCCTTGCGGTGGCCGAACACGGTGACGTTGTCGGGCAGCGTCAGCTTCTTCGTCATCTCGCTTTCGGCGTCGTGGTTGCCGCCGAGGACGAACGCGCGAATGCCGGCCTTGCGCAGGCGCCCCATCTGCTGGCCGAAGAAGATGCCCGTGTTGTGGTCCTTCCAGTCGCCGTCGTACAGGTCGCCGGCAATCACGAGGAACGCGACTTCCTCTTCGATCGCACGATCCACGAGTTGCCGCAGCGCCTCGCGCGACGCGTTGCGCAACTGCGCGGCCGGCGCGTCGGGATAGGCGCTCAGGCCGTGCAACGGGCTGTCAAGGTGTATGTCTGCCGCGTGGATGAACTTCACGAAGATTCCTCTGTTTCATGACGATGGGGGCTTGGGATCGCCGGGCGATGCCGCCAGCCACGCCATCAGTCGCAATCCTGGTAGCCGCCGAGTTCGCCGCAATGGATACAGCGAAACATATACGCTGTCGGCGAGCCGTCCTTGTCGAGCGCGGCGAAGAAGCGCTCCCACTCGGCGCCCTCGTCGAGTCCGGTCGACTCCCGAATCGACGCAACGGCTTGCGGGCCGAGCGTGGTCAGTTCGCCGGCGCCCGCACGGCCGATGAACTGGCCGCCATCGCCGCAATGCGTCCACCATCGCTCCTGCTGCCAGCCCTGAAAGCCTGGCGTGCGACAGGCGATTTCGTCGACGACCGCGTCGGGCACTTCGTCCCATTCGCCGCCGCCGATGCCGTACGTGTCGGTAAAGACTGCATCGAACCGCGCGTGCGCCGAGCCGTCCGCGATGCACCACGGGCAGATGCATTGCTCATACTCGTCGACCGCATACACGGGGCCGGCGTACACATAACCGCGCGTGCCGCCGCAACATACGCAGCGCGCGTCCGAGCGGATCACGCTGCCCGTTGCCAGCGGGTCGGGATGGTACCTGAAAGCGGGTAACGACATGAGGCTCTCCGTCGATCCGGAACGTGGGGAAGCACGCGATGCGCATTCGAACGGCTATTGTGCCGCAGCCCGGCCGCGTGACTGCGGAACCTCGGCCTCGACGAATGTTCCGTTCACGAAACGATAGACGCGACGCGTTGCACCGCCGTGCGCAAGATATTCCCACCGGATGTCGAAGCCGACCGGGTCGTCGCGCCACGCGATCGCCAGGTAGGGGGATTGCGCTCCATCATCGGTGTCGAGCGACACGGAGTCGACGCAGCTTTGAACCGGCAGCGAGAAACGCGGCACCGCACGGGCGCCGTGCAGTTCCAGCACGTACAGCACCCCTTCTTCGCCCGCGCCGCAATATCCGGTCGGGCGGCTGTTCGACGAGCGATTGACGACGACCAGCAGATAGTCTTTACCGTCGATCCGCTTCGTATGGTCCGACGGGAACGCGACGCTCGATGCATCGCGCAATGCGCGGCGGAGCGCGGCTGGCACGATCAGTGCCGATTTCCTGTGGCGGGCTGTATCGACCTCGACCACCCCCGGGCGCACCCATTCAATTGCGTGACCGTTGGCGAGCCGCACCGATTCGGGTGCCGGCGTTTCGGCGAAAGCAACGGCCGCATTCGAGGCCAGCAGCACCAGCGCCGCGAGCTTCAACGCAACCGATTTCGTCGGGTTGATCCGTGTCCGCATGAATCGCGCAGGATTGTCGTGAAGTTCATCGCATGCGCCGGCATGCCGTTCGGGCAGACCCGATCCAGGATCGCCCCGCGCGCGTCGTTCGTCACGGCGCACGCGGCAGATCCACAAAGGTGTCGTCACTCGCCACGGGGCACTGGCGGCGGTGCATAGCCGTTGTCATTGCCGGGGAACGGATTCGCGTTGCGGCGCAGCGCTTCCTCCTCGTTCTCCTTCTGCGCGAACACCGCGACGCCGATCACGCCGACGTTCGCGGCATCGCCATACTTCGAATTCGCGACATAGCTGTCGGGCACTGCCGCGAAGCGGAACGCGGCGACTTCGTCGCGGCTCTTGCGGAAGCCCTCGATCGTCAGCGTGCGCCCCGGATACAGCACGTAACCGCCGTTCGTATAGCTGCCCGGCCGGCCCGACAGCACGTCGAGCCCGTCGACGCTCGACACGACCTCGAACGTGCGACGCCCCTGGTTGCGCAACACGATCACGTAGCGCGAACCTTCGACGCCTGCCATGTGCCAGCGGCCATCGCTGCGCGCCAGGCGCAACGGCGCACCCTTTTCGTCCGTGAACGACAGCGCGATGTCGCCGTTGGCGAGCGCGACGCGCGTCGGCAACCGGCGAACCTGGGGCGCGGGCGGATGTCCGGGCAACGCATCGTTGTAGTAGACCGACGCGAGATCCGTCGGCTTCGCCGGATCCGCGCGTTCGAAATCGACCTGGCGGGTTTCGGATCGCACCGACTCGCCCCACGCAGTGCCGAGCCCGCGGCGTTCGCTGGCGTCCGGTGCAGCGGCGGACGCGCTGGTGCTGGCCGGCGGCGGGGGCAGCGTTGAGCAGGCGGCCAGCCAGAGCGCGCAGGCGAGCGCGAGAAGACGGAACAGGATGGTCATGACGTGAGGCCTCGGAATGTTATCGGGCCGCACCGGACTGGCCGGAACGGCGTTTTGGTGTCGTCTGTCGTCACGATGTCGATCGGACATGCTGGCCCGTATCGACCGGCGCCGCGATTGCGGCGGCCCGGCAACCGGGAGCCCCGCTATTTAAGCATGGCGGGCGGGCAATGGGCAGGGGGCGCGTACGCCGCCCACTGCGGGCCCGTGCCGATGACACCGCTCAGCGCAGCCGCGACGGGCCCAGCCAGCAGCACGAACCGGTACGCCATGTCAGCTCAACCTGAGATCGAATTCCGTCGTCAACGTCGCGATCAATCCGTCGATATCGTTCCGGCTGTCATCGTGCAGGATCGCGTGCATGCCCAACTGTCTCGGGACAATCAGGTTTTCAGACGTGTTATCGATAAAAATGGCTTCTTCCGGCTTCACGTCGAGACAGCCCAATGCATATTCGAATACGGCAGCCCCTTCCTTGCCGGATCCTCTTTCCGCGGACACGACAATCGGATCGAACAGATCGTCGAGCCGCTGAGCCTTCCGCAGACAATCGATGCGGTCCTTCTTGTTGTCCGTGATGATTCCCAGCGCATAAAACGGTTCCAGGCGTCGAGCGAGGTCAAACATTCCGGCGTTCGCCGGCGTACTCAAAAATGCCGCTTCAAGCCAGCCGAAATCGAGTTCATGCCGAGCCGATTCACAGACGGCTCGCCATATCGCCTTGTGCGTCGTCTTTCCAAGCAACAGGTCTGCGTTATGGCGAGCAAAAGCGTTCCGCAGAATGTCGTACTCAACGCCGGACTGTTCGCTCAGGTATCTGATTGTCGTGACCGATCCGGTTCTATCCGTCGTCAGCACCCCATCGTAGTCGAAGAAGATCGCCTTTATCACGCTATTCCCTTGAATCGCATTTGAAGCATCAGGTACTGACGCGGACCATCGCTCCCGCAGCCTCGACAAAATCCGGTTGGCCGAAAGGCGCCAGGTAGCCGCACGTATCGTGTCGATCGTCATCTTCGCGACGATGACGTTTCCGACAGTAGAACCTTGAAAATCACGTTTATGCGCGCCCGGCGAGCTGCTCTCGTTAGCGCGCCGAAGCGGATTATCGAGAGCCGGCCATCCACGCTGCAAGGGGCTTGTCGCGAAAGCACCCGTCTCAGCGCAACCGTTGAAGAGAGTCCGTACAATAGCGCGGCGGGAAAATCCCCATCCCCCATCATCCTCGGTCCTCACGCTTGTTAGCGACACATTAACGCTCTTCGACAGATCTTTTCTGGTTTCATCCGATACCCACATTCTGCCGAATCAACGATAAAGGAAACGTGGACATACTGCAGAGCATGAAGGCATTCGTACGCGTCGCCGAAGAGGGCAGCTTCACCGGCGCGGCGTCACGCATGAACACGACGACTTCATATGTGTCGCGCGCAATCAGCGCGCTGGAAACGCACTTGCGCGCGCGTCTCTTCAATCGTTCGACGCGTCGTATCGCACTGACGGAAGCCGGCGAGCGCTACATGCGGCGTTGCGAGCAAATATTTGCATCGATCGACGAAGCCGAGGCAGAGGCGGCAGATGCGCAAGCGCGGCCGTCAGGTCGGCTGCGCGTTCACAGCCCGACGAGCTTCGGGCAGTCGTACGTCGTGCCGGCCGTCGTCGCGTTCCGGAAGCAGCATCCGGCGGTGTCGGTCGACCTGACGCTGTCCCAGAAGGTGCCGGACATGCTCGAAGAAGGCTACGACGTGTCGCTGCAACTGACCGCAACGACACTGCCCGATTCGGGTCTGATCTCGCAGCAGCTCGGCGTACTGCGCAGCGTGCTTTGCGCGTCGCCGTCGTATCTTGCGCGACACGGCCTGCCGCGCAGCGTTGACGACCTCGACGGACACCAGTGCGTGCCGATCGTGTCGTCGTTGTTTCCGCACGATCTCTGGCATTTCGACGGGCCGCACGGGGACGAGCTGTTTCGTCTGCCGCCGGCGTCGTTCCTGGTCAACGGCGCCGACGCGCTCGCGACAGCATTGCGCGAAGAAGCGGGTATCGGCGCGGTTCCGATGCCGACCGCATTGCCGGCGATGCGCAGTGGCGCCCTTGTGCGTGTGCTGCCCGACCATACTTTGCAGCCGCTGACTGCACACGTCCTGTACCCGTCTCGACAATACCTCGATGCGAAAATCAAGACCTTCATCGAAGCGCTGCATGCGCTGATTCCGCGGGCGCTGGAAGCGGACCGAGCCGCACTCGCGACACTGAGCGGAAACGGATGAGCGCGCTCGTGTTCTCGCCGGCGCCATGTTCCGTACTTCGAAATGTGGTCCGCATCCGGGACGCGCGCGACTATTGACGCCTCGCACATCGCTGCGCAAGGTGAAACGATGTGTTGCCGCTCGCCTATCTCGACGCGATGCGCCTATCGGTGCATGCTGCACCTTATAGCGCGACACGCTTTGGCGACGACCGCCCTATTCCCCGGCGCAAGTGAAACACATGGAACGCAGCACGGCGTCGTTTCGGGCAAGAAACCGCGTGACATCACGTACACGGCCGTCATGTCCCGTCTTTGCCACAGTTCATTGCGTGCCGCCTCGTTCCTGTATTGACGGCAGATAACTTCATTGAAGCGGGCTGCCGCACCAATGCACCCCTGTCGCAGCACACTTTCGATGCAAAGATGCGAAACCAATCCCGAAAACTCTTCGTCTGCTGTTCGCTCGTGTTGGGCTCGATTGCCTGCCCGGCAATCTGTAGCGCGAGCGACAGCGGCAACCATGTGCGTATCGAGGATCAAACCGATCCGAGCGTATTGATTCAAACCGCGACCGAGGAAGTGCAGGACGAATTGCGCAAACGAGCGATCGATCCCGCGGATACATCACGCATCATGGATATCGCCAACCGCGACATCCTTCCGTACACGGATATTCGCCGCACCACGCGCCTGGCAACGGGACGCCACTGGCGCGAGGCCACGCCCGCGCAGCAGGACGAACTCACCGCACAATTCCAGCGTCTTCTGATTCACACGTATTCAGGCGCACTAGGCTTGCTCACGCCTGATCAGAAATTTCAGTATCCCGGCACACATGGTGATGCCAATCGCGCCGATACCGTCGTCCGCACGGTCGCGATCTATAACGGGCAACCGGTCGAGATCGACTATCGCCTTTATCGAACAGCGAACGGCTGGCGCGTTTACGACCTCAATCTGCTCGGCGTGTGGCTTGTGCAGATTTATCGCCAGCAATTCAGCGATGAAATCGGCAAGCATGGCATCGACGGCCTGATCGCATTACTCGCCGCACGCAATGCAGACATGGCCAATCACGGCGCCAACGTCAAAGCAAATGCGGAAACTCACACGGGACTGGTCACGGAACCAGGTTCCGCGATGCGCCGATAGTCACGGCGGCTCTGCGCATCGAGCGTCGGGGCGGACGTTGGATGGGTGCGAGTGATACCACGTCTCCTCGGCAGGATCAGGCATGTTCGACCCCGGGATGTGCGTGGCGGACGCTGCGTAGCAGCGTGCCTTTATCCGATAGAAGCCGCTGCGTATTGGCCGGGACTTGATCTGACAGGTCATCTGGCCAACCGAAATGAATCCGGTTCTTCATGCTATTCGGCCGAGCTTTCGTTGCAGCTTGCGAATACGCTCGAGTGCATCGACCTGCTCGCGGGCCGGGGTTGCTGCTTCATCAGCCTTGACCGTTGACCGGCCCGCGCCTTCGTACGGTTTGCGCCGCTGGAGCAGTCGATACGAATGCTGGATACCGCGACGAACCACGGTGTTGCCCGCCAATTTCATAGAGCATCGCCTCTAAGATCCCAACCTAACGCTTGTATGGAAAGCCGCCTGCAAGACAACACCGTGTGCTGTCCCACAGTTCGGCACAATCGGTAATCGCATCGGCCATTTTCCCGGCTGCACGATGCATTGCATCACCCGCCCGCAGGCGCCGCGCCCCGCCTGACCACATAGTGCGACGCAGCATCGTGATCGCGTGCACGACTTGCAACATCGATGGGCGTCACGTTCGCAGCGGTGACGCACGATTTGCTGTCGAAACAGATCCGCCTGCTGTCCCAACCGCTTCCGTGCGGCGGTCCGCCGCATTTTTGCGGCTCGAATCCACTTCGTCGCCTCGTGTTTCACCCAGTCAAACCGGTCGCATCACTGCCGAAACTGACAGCTGTGGAACCTGACAGCTACCTGCAGCGTATTGGCTGCCTATTCTCGGATCCGTTCCTGGCCCCACAAGGGTCATGAGCACCCACCAAGTCGTCTTTCCTCAAAAGGACCCCCGATGAATAGGAACGCCTGGTACACCCTTCCCCTTCCGTCACCCCGCCGTCTCGCCTGCGCGTGGCCGCTCGTGCTCGCAGCCGGCGCGGCCCATGCTGCGACCGACTGGGTCGACACGCACACGAAGGCCTTTCTGACCGGCTCGCAGCTGATGGCGCATAGTGCGGCACCCTCGCTGGAACTGGCTGCGGGCCAGACGACCGACGTTGTCGTCAGCCTGAAGCTACGCAACGCCGCGCAACTCAAACAGCTTGCCGGCGACGTCAATCGACCCGGCAGCGCGCATTACCATCAATTCCTCACGCATGAGCGATTCCTCGCCGACTACGCGCCGACCGACGCGCAAGTCAGGTCGGTCGTCGACTATCTGCGCAAGAGCGGCTTCGTGAACATCGAGGTCGCGCCAAACCGCCTGCTCGTGTCCGCACACGGCACGGCCGCCACGATCAAGACCGCATTCAATACGTCGCTCGTGCACTTCGAGTATGCGGGCCGTTCGGGTTTCGCGAATGCATCCACCGCGCAGGTGCCGCGCGCGCTCGGCGACGTCGTCGGCTCGGTGCTGGGGCTGCAGAACGTCGCAAGGGCGCGGCCGTTGCTGCGCATCGGCGAAGTCTCGAAGCCAACGCCGTTCGCGTCGGGCACGGCGACCGGCCACAACCCGACGGAATTCCCGGGCTTGTACAACGCAACCGGCGTGCCGACCGCAGCCGGCGTGACGGTCGGCATCATCACGCAGGGTGGCGTGTCGCAGACGCAGCAGGATCTGCGGACATTCACCTCCGCGCACGGTTACGCCACCGTGACGACGCAAGCCGTACAGACCAACGGAGCGGGCGGCGACTATAGCGACGACCGCGACGGCCAGGGCGAATGGGATCTGGACAGCCAGTCGATCGTTGGCGCGGCGGGCGGCCAGGTCGGCAAGCTCGTGTTCTACATGGCGGACCTCAACGCGAGCGGCAACACGGGCCTCACGCAGGCGTTCAACCGCGCGGTATCGGACAACGCGGCGAAAGTGATCAACGTGTCGCTCGGCTGGTGCGAAACCGATGCGAATGCCGACGGTACGCTCGACGCCGAGGAACAGATCTTCACGACCGCCGCGGCACAAGGCCAGACGTTCTCGGTCTCATCCGGCGACGAAGGCGTGTACGAGTGCAACAACCGCGGCTATCCGGACGGCGCGAACTATTCGGTATCCTGGCCGGCTTCGTCTCCGCACGTGATGGCGATCGGCGGCACGACGCTCTACACGACGTCCGCCGGCGCGTTCTCGAACGAGACGGTGTGGAACGATGGACTCGACGGCAACGGCAAGCTGTGGTCGACGGGCGGCGGCGTCAGCACGATCCTGCCGGCCCCGGCGTGGCAGCCAGGCAGCAATCGCCGGCTGCCGGACGTGTCGTTCGATGCGTCGTCACGGACGGGCGCGCTGATCTACAACTATGGCCAGCTTCAGCAGATCGGCGGCACGAGCCTTGCAGCACCGCTGTTCACGGGCTTCTGGGCACGCATTCTCGCGGCGAACGGCACGAATGTCGGCTTCCCGGCCGGCAACCTCTATCGCGCGATTCCGTCGAACCCGTCACTGATCCGCTTCGACGTGGTGTCGGGCAACAACGGCTACCAGGGGTATGGCTATAACGCCGGAACGGGCTGGGATTTCCCGACCGGTTTTGGCAGCCTGAATATCGCAAACCTGAACCAGCTGATCAGGTCCGGCCGCTTCTAGGCATTGCCTGCAGGCTGGTGCACGGCAGAGGTTCTGCCGTGCACCGGCTTTTGTGCCTCTCCCGGCGAAACGGCCATTTCGCCGGCAATATAGCCACTCCCGTGTTTCCTGGGTCAACTCCGGATCCAGAAAGACAGCGCGCACGCCAGCGTGGTCGCGACACGGTCAGCCGAGTCGACCACCAGGCTGATGGCCGTGACGCCCTGGGCGGTCAATGTCTGCGCGGCTTCGTACAGTTCTTTTTTTGGCGGCGCCGGGTGATGACTACGTTGGTATGCCCTCGGCGACGAACAGCACGGCTGCCGCGTGGCCGTGACCCTTGCCGCCGCCGGTGACGACAGCGTCTCTCCCGGTCACTAGCGGCTTCCCTGTTGGCTCACGCGAAAGCGTTAATACCGGTCAATTCGGCCGACAGATTCCACAGGCGTGCGGCCTGCGCGGGATCGACAGCGTAGTCGCGCACGCCGGTTTCGGTCGGCGTGGGCGTGTTATCGCGCATGGCCACGTCACAGTTCTCGCAATACAGGTCACCCTTGCCTTCGAGCAGTGGCGATGTGGCAACCCACACCGTCCGTGCCGATGCGATACCGATGCCGCGTACCCGGATGAACCGATTTCGAGCATGGGATGAACGGCGCGCCGCGCACGCCAATAAAAAAAGCCCGGCCCGCATCGAAGCGGGCCGGGCTGTATCGGGAAGCGTGACGCTTACAGCGCGCCGCCTTGCGCCGACGCCGAACCCTTCACGCCGACCGATGCGCCACCCTGCACCGAGTTCGTTGCGCCTTCGAGCGCCTCACCGGCCTTCGCCTTCGCGCCGCCGGCGACGTCGCCTGCCGTCGACACCGCGCCTTGCGCGTGGCTCTTCGCCGTGCCGGCGACGTGCTTCACGTGCGATTTCGTCGAGTGGACGGCCGATGCGGCGGCGTCCTTCGCGGTGCCCGCTGCCGAACCAACCGCATGCGTCGCACCGCCCACCGCGTTGCCGGCTGCCGAACCCACGCCGCCGACCGTCTTGCCGACGCCGTTCAGTGCGCCGCCAACGGCATTGCCCGCGCCCGAACCCGAGCCTGCTGCATTCGCGCCGCCGCCAGCCTGCACGCCCACGCCGCCACCGAGCAGCGGCGTCTGAACCTGCGCGCCGACACCTGCGGAACCCTGGGCACCGGTCTGGGCCGTCTGTGCGAACGCAGCCGAAGTCGCCATCGCCGTCAGTGCAGCACCCACCAGAATCGTACGAATCTTGTTCATGGTCATTCTCCCCAAAGACGTTGTTGCTGCGGGCCGCCTTCGTGCGGCTTGTCGCATGCCTTGCCGCGACGTGCGGCAGGTGGAGCTAATGTAGCGGCGCGGACGAGCAAAACGATTGATTTGCAGGGACTGTTACTTCCGTTGCAAATGCTGACGATTGCCTCACATAGTTTGACAATCAGGGGCTTGCGGCGGGATTGATGAGTGGCCTGGGCGAACCCGGAGGCGCACCGCGCGGAGCATTCCGCGACAGCGACGCGGCCGATCGCGACGGATCGGCAAACCAGGCAAGCGAGACGGCTAGCAGGGAAACCGGCCGCTTCTATAAGCATTCCAAAGAACGTGTGTCGGCCAGCCGTCGGTACGGCCCGACGACCGACTCCTCGCGATGAGTTCGATATCGTCGGATACGCAAGCCGCCACACCGGCGCTCCCCGATGCGCTGAACGCGAGCTTGAATGCCTTTTCCCTTAGCGCGTTTACGGCCGGCCGGTCGACCGCTGCTCCCGGATCGCCGTCGACGTCGTCGAACGACGCCATCCATTGCGTATCGAACGGCTCGGCATCACGACTATCCAGCGCGCTGTCGCAATCCAGGTCGCCGAGGAAATCGAAAAAGCCCGGCGCCGACAGGATGGCGTCCATTTCAAGCAGATGCGCGTTCGTCATTGCGACTCCTTCACGATGTGCAGCCCCGACTGCCCGTCGGTGAATCCGGGCAGATCGGGGCCCCGCGCGTACCGCCCGGTTACGGCCGGAACGTATCGCCGAGCACGACGCCTTCACGCCGCGGATCGGTGCCGCCCTGCAACGCGGGCGACTGGCCGACCGTCACGCGCATCACCGTGTTGACGCCGCTCGCCTGCGCGGACGTCGACACCTTGTGCCCGAGCGCGAGCAGCCCCGTGATCAGTGGATCGTTCGCCCCGCTGTTCGCCGTGTTGACGTTCGGATGCTCGCCGCCGATCGTGGTCGTCGGGCTGTTGCTCGCGCCGAAGTCGACGAGCCCCGCGGACTGCTGCGCGTCGAGCCCCCAGTCGAGCGCGCCGACGAGCGTCTTGACCACGTATTGCGGAATCGTGCCGCCGCCCGGCGAACCGGTCGCCATCACGAAATCGCCGCGCGAGCCGTCCGCGGCCTGCCCGAACACGATCGTCGGCGCCATCGAGCTGCGCGGCCGCTTGCCCGGCTGCAGTCGGTTGGCCACCGGATTGCCCGCGCTGTCGACCGGGTTCGCGGAAAAATCGGTCAACTGGTTGTTCAGCAGGAAGCCGTTGGTCATGTGGAACGAGCCCATGCTCGACTCGACCGTCGTCGTCGCGCTCAGCACGTTGCCGTCGCCGTCGACGATCGTGAACTGGTTCGTGCCGTGCTCGATCAGCGTCGTGTCGACGCCGAGCGGCACCGCGCCGAGATTGCCCGGCTGTGCGGTGCCCATGCTCTTGGTCGGATCGATCAGCGCCGCGCGCGATTTCAGGTACGGCTTGTTCAGCAGCGTATTCCACGTGCCGCCCGGCAGCGGCACGAAATCCGTATCGGCCACGTACTTGTCGCGGTCGGCATACGCGAGCCGCTCGGCCTCGGTGACGAGGTGCACGCCCGCGACGGTCGGCTTGCCGCCTTCGAGATCGATCGCCGTCAGCTTCAGCGACTTCAGGTCGTAATTCTCGAGAATGCCGAGCGCCGACGCGACCGCGATGCCGCCCGACGACGGCGGCGGCATCCCGCATACCCAGTAGCTACGATAGGTCGTGCACACGGGCTCGCGGCGCTTCGCCTGGTACGCGGCCAGGTCGGCTACGGTCGTCTTGCCCGGCGTGAGCGTCGAGCCGTCCGCGCCCTTCGTCGTGGCGATCTTCGCGACGATGTCCTGCGCGATCTGCCCCGTGTACAGCGCGTTCGCACCCGACTGCGCCATCAGCGTCAGCGTGCGCGCATACGCCGGATTCTTCAGCACGGTGCCGAGCGTCTTCGGCGAACCGTCCGCGTTCAGGAAATACGCTGCAGCCTCGGGGTCGCGCTTCAGGTTCGCGGCATTCGATGCGATCGCGTCGGCGAGCCGGCCACCGATCGGGAAGCCGTTGGTCGCGAGCGTGATCGCATCGCCGAACAGGTTCTGCCACGGCAGCCGGCCGTGATCCTGCTGCAGCGCCTCGATGAGCCTCGGCACACCGATCGTGCCGATCGAGCGGCCGCTCGCCCGTGCGTTCGGCAGCGGTGCGGACTGGTCGGTCGCGTCGTCGACGTAGCGCAGGTAGTTCTCCGTCGCGGCGGCTGGCGCGGTTTCCCGGCCGTCGTACGCCTGCAGCGTCTTGCCGCGCGCATCGTAGTAAAGCAGCACGCCGCCCGAGCCCAGGCCCGTCGCTTCGGGCACGGTCAGGCCGAGCACGGCCTGCACCGCAACCGCCGCGTCCGCGGCCGTGCCGCCTTTCTTCAGCACCGCGCAGCCGGCCGCGCTCGCATACGCGTTCGACGTGGCCACCAGATAGGTCTTCGCATAGACCGGCTTCATTCCGGTGCGATAGCCCGACGACGCTTCCGGCAACGACGGGTCGCCCGGCTGGTTCGAGCCCACCACGACGGTTGCGCCGCTGTTGTCGACCGCGAGGCAACTCGCATCGGTGGAAGGTGTCGGCGTGCGGCCCGCTTCGTTCTCGACGTCGCCGCCGCATGCCGTCAACAGGGCGGCCGCGAGCAACGCGGACGCATACGGAAAAATCGCTGTTCTGTTCATTGTCTGCCGATGTTCTTGTAGGTCGTTGCGATGGACATCACGCTGCCTGCGACCCCCTCGGTGCGCCGGCAACGCGTTCGATAGTCCCATGAACAAAATTTTTTCCGCAATAAGGGAATGACGTAATGCGACCGGACGTTGCGTACGCAACGTCACCGATCTCGCCTGCGGGTTCGCGTGTTGCACTGCATCGCAGTGCGATGCGCTTGCGCGGCCGATGGCATGACGTCGCGGCGTCCTTATTTTGCTGCCCGGCGGCGCTTGCCGGTTGCCCGGCCGTCGGGCGCGAAGCCGCTTTCCATGGCTTCGATCGTCTCGGAGAAGAACGCGAGGAACATCGTCATCGCGACGGTCGCGCTCATGTCCGCCCGTTGGTAGATGCAGCTGAACGAGCGCGCGCCCGCATCGGCAAGCGGCGTCCACGCGAGCCGGCCGGCGGCCACGTCCTCCGCGACGTTCTCGGCAATCAGGAAGCCGACGCCCGCGCCTTCGGCAGCGAGGCGCCGCACCATCGGCACCGAACCCGTCTCGACCAGCGGCCGCACGTTGCGCGGCTGTCGCGCATCGATCTGGTCGAACATCGCGCGCAGTTCCGTGTCGGGTGTCATCAGAATCAGCGGATGCGCGAAGCAGTCGCGCATCCGCACCTTGCCGCCGGACGCCGCAAGCGGATGGCCCGGTGCCGTGACGACGCCCAGCGGCTGAGCGAACGCGCGCACCTCGACGACGCCCGCCGACGTGCGCCGGCGCAGCGCATAGCCGATGTCGGCCTCGCCTGTCTCGACCCAGCGCACGATGCTCTCGCCGTTTCCCGAGCGCACGCTGTACGTGACGCCCGGGTAGCGCTGCATCGCAGCGAGGATCGCGTCGGGTACGAGCTTTTCCGCGGTGGATGCGGGCACCGCGAGGTTCACGTGCCCGCGGCGCAGCGCGCGCAGGTCCTCGACCTGCGTGAGTGCATTGTCGAAATCGCGCTGGCCGCGCCGCACGGCCGCGATCACGATCTCGCCGGCCAGCGTCAACTGCATGCCGCGCGGCAACCGGTCGAACAGCGGCACGCCCACCTGTTCCTCGAGATTGCGGATCTGCTGGTGCACCGCCGCCGCGGTCAGGTGCAGCGCGTCGGCCGCCTTGCGGATCGAGCCGCGTCTCGCGACTTCGTCGAAACAGCGGAATGTCTGCGATATCGAACGCATGAGGGGTCCGTTAGATTTTTCCGAACAGGGCGTCAAGAATAATCCGATTTTACTGACCGTCCGAATCGTCTAGATTCCGCTGCATCCCCGTGTCCGATTCGAATGGAGACCGCAGTGACAACCGTCGACCAGATTACCCAGCGCCGCCGTGGCGTCGGCCTCATCGCCCACGATCCCGCCCTGTCCGCGGGCGGCTATACGCTCATCGCGCCGCAGACGGCAGACGGCAACGTCTATCTCGTCGGCATCGACGGCGAAGTCGCCCATCAGTGGAAAATGCCCGTGCGCCCCGGCCGCCATGCGGTCATCCTCGCGAACGGCAACCTCGGCTACAACGGCAATCATCCGCAATCCGAATCACGCTATGCGCCGTGGTCGATGTGGCATGGCGGCGACTTCTACGAAGTCACGCCGCAAGGCGAAACCGTGTGGCGCTATGAGGATCCCGCGCACCATCACGATGCGCAGTGGCTGCCGAACGGCAACCTGCTCTACGCCGCGTGCGAGCCGGTCGACGCTGCGTTCGCGCGACGCGTGCCGGGCGGCACGCCGCACGGCGACGACGAGGTGATGTACGCGGACGTGATCCGCGAAGTCGACCGGGCCGGGCAGATCGTCTGGGAATGGCATGCGCGCGACCATCTGCGGCCGGAGGATTTCCCGATCGCGGCCGGCTTCGGACGCTATCACTGGCCGCTCGTCAACGGCCTCGCGGTCGATGCGAACGGGCGCGTGCTGATGAGCCTGCGCACGACGTCGGGCATCATCGGCGTGAATCGCGAAACCGGCCGCGTCGACCTGCGGATCGGGCCCGACGTCGTGTCGCACCAGCATGCGCCGGTGCCGCTCGCGAACGGCAACATCCTCGCGTTCGACAACGGCAACTTCCGCCACGGCGCGCACGTCGTGTTCTCGCGCGTCGTCGAGATCGATCCGGCGACACAGCGCGTCGTGTGGGCGTACGCGGACGACGTCGTGAACCTGTTCTACACGCCGTTCATGGGCAACGCGCAGCGCTTGCCGAACGGCAACACGCACGTCACCGAATCGTCGACGGGCCGGCTGTTCGAAGTAACGCCCGCCGGCGAGGTCGTCTGGGAATACGTGATTCCGTGGTTCGCCGAATACCCGGACGAAGCCGCGCGCAAGACCGGCCCCGGGCAGCTCAACAGCGTGTTCCAGACGTTCCGCTACAGCGCCGCGCAACTGCCCTGGCTGCGGGACTGACCTTCCGTTCATCGCCGGCTTCCGGCGCTCGTCGCCGTTCGCTTCGAAGGGGCCTGCCGTGTCGCACGATCCGATCTCAACGCCCGTCGACGCGCGGCTGCCCGCATGGCAGCTCGTGCTGTTCGGGCTGCAGCACGTGTTGTCGATGGCCGCGTCCCCGATCACGGCCGTGTTCCTGATCGCAAAAGTGCTTGCGCTGCCGGCGGAGCTGACGGTCCAGCTGATCGGCGCGACGTTCTTCGCGTGCGGGATCGGCACGCTGCTCCAGTCACTCGGCGCCGGGCCGATCGGTGCACGCATGCCGTTCGTGATGGTGCCCGGCGGCGCACCGACGATGCTGTTCGCCGGCATCGCCGCGCAATCGGGCCTGCCGACGGCAGCCGGCGCGGCGCTGCTCGCCAGCGCGTTCTACTGGGTGCTGCTGCCCGTCTTCACGCGCTGCCTGCGGCTCTTTCCGCGCATCGTCGTCGGTGCGATGCTGCTGCTCGTGTCGGTCAACCTGATCCGGATCTACGCGACGATCGTCGTCGGCCAACCCGGTTCGGCCGATTTCGCTCAGCCGCGCGCGCTCGGTCTCGCGCTGGCGACGATCGTCGCCACCGTCGTCGTGGCCGGTGCGTTCCGCGGCACGCTCGGGCGGCTCGCGGTGCTGATCGGCCTGATGGCCGGCGCGACGCTCGGCTGGGCGCTCGATGCGATGCCGGCGCTCGCCGACGTGTGGCGCGGCCCGCTGTTCACCCATCCGGTATGGCTGCCGTTCGGAATGCCGCGCTTCGACGTGCTGGCCGCGCTGCCGCTGCTGATCTTCACCGCGATCTCGATGGCCGAGGCCACCGCGCAGACAGTGGCCGTCGGCGAAACGTGCGGCAAGCCGATCTCGCTGCCACGCGACGTGCCGAAGACGATACGCGGCGATGCGCTGGCGTCGCTGGCCGGCGCGCTGTTCGGCACGCCGTTGATCGTGACCAGCGCCGAGAATATCGGTGTCGTGCAGACGACCGGCGTGCGCTCGCGCTACGTGACGGCTGCCGCCGGCGCGATCCTGATCGTCATCGCGCTGTTCGCGCCGCTCGCGCGGCTCGCGTATGCAATTCCGGCCGCCGTGGTCGGCGGCACCGCGCTGGTCGTGTTCGCGATGATCGGCGTCATGGGCATCCGGCTGCTCGCCAGCGTCGACCTGCACGCTCGCGCCAACCAGTACACGCTCGCGGCCGCGCTCGTCGTCGGCCTTGCACCGATCCTGGTGCCGAACCTGTATCGCCATTTCGGTGCGCCGGTGCAGATCGTGCTCGGCAACGGCATGGCGGCCGGCACGCTCGCGGCCATCGCGACGCAACTGGCGTTCGCTGCATTGGCGCGGGTCAGCGGACAGGTGGGCACGGTAGCGGCAACTGCGCCTTCGCGCGACGCATAACGGCGACGGCCGGCAGCACGACACGCGCGCAGGCCCCGCTTGACGACACCAGCGGTTCGACCGACAATCGCCGCTCCCTCCTGGCGCGGGCACTCGATCCAGCCGGCGCGTGCGTCTCCTCGACGCCGCCCCGGCTTCAGGTTTTCCAGTCCCGATCTCCGCGCCGCCGTGCCACGCACGCAAACCGCCGGCCCCGCCGGACACGCTCACGCAGGTATCGCCCCGAACGCCGGCTGATCGCCGCGCGGTCGCGCTTTCGCCTGCCCATTCATTTCGGAGTCCATTATGATGGTTCGTCTTTCCAAGGCAGCCATGGTGCTTGCCATGGCTTTCTTCGCATCGCTCGTCGCGTTCGGCAACATCACCGACTACGCGACCAATTTCGCGTTCGTGCATCACGTGTTCCTGATGGACACGACGTTCCCCGGCAACGGGATCATGTATCGCGCGATCGGCACGACGTGGGTTCATCACGTCGGCTATATCGGCATCATCTCGATGGAAACGCTGACGGCCGTGCTGTGCTGGCTCGGCGGAATCCGTCTGCTGCGCGCGCGACGCACCGGCGATACGGCATTCCGCGCGGCCAAGGCGTATGCGATCGCCGGCCTGACGCTCGGCTTCCTCACATGGCAGGTCGCCTTCATGTCGGTCGG
This sequence comes from Burkholderia sp. Se-20378, assembly GCF_017104665.1. NCBI lineage: Bacteria > Pseudomonadati > Pseudomonadota > Betaproteobacteria > Burkholderiales > Burkholderiaceae > Burkholderia > Burkholderia sp. Se-20378. Next base: position 19,971 of record NZ_JAAGPG010000041.1, read on the forward strand.
CGGCGAGTGGTTCGGCATGTGGATGTCGAAGCAATGGAACGGCGTGCCGGACGCGTTCCGCTTCTTCATCACGCTGCTGCTCGTGCTCGTCTACCTGACGATGAACAACGACGGCATCGACGACACGCGCACCGCGCACTGACGCGTCGCTTGCATCGGGCGGGCGACCGGAAGGACATCGGGACGATTGCCGGCGTCACCGCGTCCGGCTATAAATCGTGCATGGACACGAATCGCTGGATTCACGACCCCGTTGGCGCCTTCCGCGCGTGGCAGGAAACCGCCGCGACCGGCGCCGATCGCCGGCCGTTCGCGCCGCGATCGGTCGTGCAGCACGTCGCGATGTTCGAACGGTTCCTGCGTTACCTGATCGCACAGCGCGTGTCGCTCGCCACGTTCGGGCCCGACCACGTCGCAGCCTTCCTGGCGGAACTCGAGCGCACCTGCGCGCCCGGCACGTCGACCCGTGTGCGCTACGCGAAGCTGATCGACCGGCTGGGCCGGCATCTGGTCGAAGCCGGCGTGCGTACGATCCATCCGGCCGGACGGACGACGCGCGATCTCGCATGGCCCGACGGCGAGCCCGAGCCGTGCTATCTGCCGCCCGATGCCGACGCGGCGCTGCAGCGCCATGTGCAGCCACGAGCGGGCGACACGCCGGCCGACTGCAGGAATCGCGCAATCGTCGCGCTGCTGCTTGCGAGCGGCATCACGTCGGCCGAGATACGCGCGACGACCTGCGACGCGCCCGATCTCGACGCGCGGCCGCGCACGGGACCGCCTCGTGCCTCGCTGCGCCGCTCCCGACACCGGACTGCCGTGCTTGGCCGGCAGGGCGGCAACCTTTTGTTGACGAGGTGAATCATGTGCGGAATCGTCGGAGCAAGCGGCCTGAACAATCAGGTGCCGCAACTGGTCAATGCGCTGAGCCGGCTCGAGTATCGCGGCTACGATTCGTGCGGCATTGCCGTGCAGGACGACGGCCGCCTGCGCAGCGAACGCACGTTGCGGCGCGTGACCGACCTGCAGGCCCGCGTGCTGACGCTGGGCCTCGAAGCGCAGACCTGCATCGCGCATACGCGCTGGGCAACTCACGGCGCACCGTCGGAAATGAATGCGCATCCGATCATGTCCGGCGACACGATCGCGGTCGTGCACAACGGCATCATCGAGAACCACGACGCGCTGCGCGTGGAGTTGCGGGAGCGCGGCTATGCGTTTCGCGGCCAGACCGACACCGAGGTGATCGCGCACCTGATCCACAGCCTCTATCGCGACGACCTGTTCGATGCGGTCGTGCGCGCCGTCAAGCGGCTGCACGGCGCGTACGCGATCGCGGTGCTGAGTGCGAAAGAGCCGCAGCGCCTCGTCGCCGCGCGCGCCGGCTCCCCGCTCGTGATCGGCATCGGCGCCGAACAGAACTACCTCGCGTCGGACTGCGCGGCGCTCGGCGACCTGACCGACCGCTTCGTCTACCTGGAAGACGGCGACGTCGCGCTGATCACGCCGGACCGCATCGCCGTGGTCGACTCGGGCGGCCACGAAGCCCAGCGCCCGCTGTGCCACGTGAAGGCGCGCGAAGGCGACGCCGCGCTCGGCCCGTACCAGCACTTCATGCAGAAGGAGATCTTCGAGCAACCGAAGGCGATCGACAGCACGCTCGACGGCATCGACACGATCTCGCCGGCGCTGTTCGACGCGACCGACGGCACGCGCGCGCTGCTGTCGAAAGTGAGGAGCGTGCTGCTGCTCGGCTGCGGCACCAGCTACTACGCGGGGCTGACCGCGAAGTACTGGCTGGAGGCCATCGCGGGCGTGCCCGCCCAGGTCGAGATCGCCAGCGAATTCCGCTACCGCGATACGGTGGCCGATCCGCGCACGCTCGTCGTCGGCATTTCGCAATCGGGCGAGACGGCCGACACGATCGGCGCGATCGAGCGGGCGCGCGACATGGGCCAGGAACTGTCGATGGCGATCTGCAACGTGGCCACCAGCACGATCGCGCGCAACGCGCCGCTGCGATTCCTGACGCGGGCCGGCATCGAACTCGGCGTCGCGTCGACCAAGGCGTTCACGACGCAGCTCGTCGCGCTGTTCGTGCTGACGCTGACGCTCGCGCAGCTGCGCGGCCGGCTCGACGCGAAGCAGGTCGCGCTGCACCTGAAACAGCTGCATGCACTGCCGGAGCGCATCGGCCACGCGCTTGCGCTTGAAACGCAGATCATGGGTTGGGCCGCGAAGTTCGCGCGCACCGAGAACGCGTTGTTCCTCGGGCGCGGCATTCACTTCCCGATCGCGATGGAAGGTGCGCTGAAGCTCAAGGAGGTGTCATACATCCATGCGGAAGGCTATGCGGCCGGCGAACTGAAGCATGGCCCGCTCGCGCTCGTCACGAGCGCGATGCCGGTCGTCACGATCGCGCCGGACGACCGCCTGTTCCAGAAACTGAAATCCAACATGGCCGAAGTGCGTGCGCGCGGCGGGCGGCTCTACGTGCTGGCCGGCGACCAGCTCGGGATCGACGCCGACCGCGACACGCACCTGATCCGCGTGCGCGAATCGGGCGATGTGCTGTCGCCGATCGTCAACGTGATTCCGCTGCAGCTGCTCGCGTATCACGTCGGCTGCGCACGCGGCGCCGACGTCGACAAGCCGCGCAACCTCGCGAAATCGGTGACCGTCGAATGATGCGACGAACACGCCCGGCGCGGGCGGTCGCGCGGTGCGTCGCGGCGGCGCTGTGCGGCGCCACATGCGGCGTCGTCACAGCGCTGCCGGCCTTCGCCGCTACGCCGGCCGTGCATACGGTCACCGTGCAGGACGCCCCGCCGCCCCACCCGAGCGTCGATCCTCGCAGCTTCATGCACGGCATCGGCGTGGCCGACGCCGGCAACGGCAAACGCTGGGTGTTCTTCAGCAGCTCGGGGATCGTGCCGCGCGGCGCGATGCGCAACGGCAACTGGCCGCACGACGTGTACGTCGGCGAATGGCTGCCCGGCAAGCCGCACCTGCTGCACGTCCGTACGTTCATCAGCCGCCCCGAGGCGCAGGAGCCCGTGTCGATCGCGCAGAACGCGCGCGGCGACATCTTCGTCACGTTCGAGGACGGCTGGAACGCGCCGCAGGAAGTCAGCCAGCGCTACGGCGTCTATCGCCGCGACCTGAAGCCGATCAAGCCCTACCCGAACGACGTCGAATCGGGCGGCCACTCGGGGCATGTCGCCACGGCGGCCGACCGCTTCGTCGTGTTCTATTCCACCGACTGGATCGACGGCGGCGGCGTCGACAACCTCGGCACCGGCAACGGCGTGTACGTGAAAACCTACGATGCGGCCGGGCGCGTGCTGAACCACGTCGCTGTCGTGCCGCACCGCCGCGAGTGGTGGCCCGTCGTCGCGGGTTCGCCGCACACAGCGCTGCTCGTGTGGCAGAAATACATCGAAGGCAGCACGAACGCGACGCTCGAATACGCGATGTTCGACCCGGTCACCGCGAAGCTGGACAAGCTGGGGACGCTGAACGACGCGGTCCAGTACTACGTGTACGCGTCGGCTTACGTGCCGGAGATCGACCGCTTCATCGTCGTCACGACGACGGCGGACGATCGCGGCGTCGCGATGCTGATCGCGCCGGACGGCCGCCGCACGGCGACGCTCGACTGCCTGCCGGCGTCGGTGCGCGAATCCGGCATCGCGGTGTCCGGCACGCATGCGTACGTGCCGATCCGCGACGGGCGGCTGCTGACGCTGGCGCTCGGGCCGGCGGACATTTCCGTGAGCGGTGTGCAGCGTTCGCCGATTCCGTGGGGCTCGACGGGGATCGCCGGGTTCCCGACGCGCGGCACCGCGATGCATTTCGTATCGCTGACGCCGTCGGGCACGCGCGAAGCCGATTTCGAACCGGCCCAGGAAACGCCGATGCCGAAAAGCGACGTGCCTTGTTCGAGTCATTGAAGGCGACGTGGTAACGGGCGGGATCGCCGTAAATGCGGTGGGGCTGCATGCTATCGCTCCGGCCTGACCGTCGCCTCGCTCTCCCGTCGCTCCGTCGCTCCGTCTCTTCGGTCTCTTCGGTCTCTTCGGTCTCTTCGGTCTCTTCGGTCTCTTCGGTCTCTTCGGTCTCTTCGGTCTCTTCGGTCTCTTCGGTCTCTTCGGTCTCTTCGGTCTCTTCGGTCTCTTCGGTCTCTTCCGCCTCTTCCGCCTCTTCCGCCTCTTCCGCCTCTTCCGCCTCTTCCGCCTCTTCCGCCTCTTCCGCCTCCTCCGCCTCCTCCGTTCCTTCGCGCTCAAACCACGCCACGCAATGCCGCATCCTTCGAGCGGCCCAACCGCCAGACACGCCGCCACCGGCTTGCCCGATCATGACCGGCCGCCCCCTTCCCGCGCCGCAGTCGCCAGCACCGCGCGTACCGGATAGACTGTCGCCCGATTCCTTCCATCGGCCGCGGCCTGCTCCGCCTGTCGCCGCCGGAACGCCCTTTCCCGGAGAACGAATGCTGAAGCGCCGGTGGTTTTCGCTTTTGCTGTTGACGGTTTGCCTGATCGGCCAACGCGCGTCGGCCCAGTCCGCGCTCGAACTCGAAACGGACGGCACGGCCCGCGCCCTCACCCGGCAGACGCTGCTCGCGCGCCCCGATGCGACCGACATCCACGTGCCGCGCGACATCGCGTACGGCAAGCCCATGACCTTCCGCGCGGTGCCGTTCGCCGACCTGCTCGGCGACAAGCTGCCGGCCGACGGCGTACTCGAAACCCGTGCGGCCGACGGCTTCGCCGCGCAACTGCCGCTGGATCTCGTGCGCCGCCGCTCGCCGGCCGGCGCCATCCCGTGGCTCGCGATCGAGGATCCGGCGCATCCCTGGCCGAAGCTGCCCGGCAAGCAGGTCAGCGCCGGGCCGTTCTACCTGGTCTGGCTCGGGCCGGGCGCGTCGTCGGTGCGTGGCGAGCAGTGGCCGTACCAGATCGTGCGCGTCACGATCGAGTCGTCGCCGCTCGCGCGCTGGCCGTCGCTCGCCGTCGATGCCGCGCTGCCCGCGAACGATCCGGCTCGCGCGGGCCAGCACCTGTTCGTCACGCAATGCCTCGCATGCCATCGCATCGACGGCGCGGGCAGCAGCCATGCCGGCCCCGATTTGAACACGCCGATGAATCCGGTCGACTACTTCCAGCCCGCCGCGCTGCGCCGCTATATCCGCAACCCGGCATCGGTGCGCGACTGGCCGGGCCGCAGCATGCCGGCGTTTCCGCCCGACCAGTTGAGCGACCGCGAACTCGACCAGATCGTCGCGTATCTCGCGTATATGGCGCGGCGCAAGGCCGGCCAGTAACGCGCGGATGAATCGAAGCACTCGAGGAACATTGATGACGTCAGGCGACACGCTGTTCACCATCGAATCGATCGACGCCGCGCAGACGCACCCGCTCCGGGCGATGATCCTGCTGAATGGCGATCTGGACGCGAGCGCGCTGGCCGGCGACCAAGCGCCGACGACCCTGCATGTCGGCGTACGCGACGCGTCGGGCATCGTTGCCGTTGCCTCGCTCTGCGAGGAGTTGCGCGAAGACGATCGTGCGGGCCCGGCGTGGCGGCTGCGCGGGATGGCCGTCCACCCTGCCGTGCGCGGCATGGGCTTCGGACGCGTGCTGGTGCAGGTGTGCGTGCGGCACGCGGAAGCACGCGGGGCCGCGCTCGTGTGGTGCACCGCACGCGAAACCGCGTACCGGTTCTATGAAAAGCTCGGCTTCGCGGCCGATAGTGCGACGGTGACGATGCCGGGGCGCACCGATACGGCGTTTCATGTGATGCGGCGATATATCGATCGGAAATCGCCTGCGGGCTGACGCGAACCGCGCGTTCGCGTCGTCAGGTGGAAAGCGATGCGGCCCGGCCTGGAGAACCTCCTCCCGCCGGACCACCGCCAGCACACGCAGGCTCAGCTTTCCTGCGCGCTCTGCAGCACCGCCCGCAACAGCACGTCGGCGCCCGCCGCCGCCCACTCGGGCGTAATCGCTTCGGCCTCGTTGTGGCTCAACCCGTCGACGCACGGCACGAAGATCATCCCCGTCGGCGCGACGCGCGCCACATAGCACGCGTCATGACCCGCGCCGGACACGATATCCATGTGCGACAGCCCGAGCGCCTGGGCCGCATCACGCACCGTGTCGATGCAGCGCGGCGCGAACGGGATCGGCGCATACGTGAAGATCTGCTCGATCTGCGCAGCGAGGCCCGTGTCGTCGGCCACGCGCGCGAGTTCCGCGCGCAGCGCCGCGTCGAGTTCGTCGAGCACCGCGTCGTCGGGATGACGGAATTCGACCGTGAAGAAGCACCCGCCCGGCACCGTATTACGCGAGTTCGGCCGCGCCTCGATCATCCCGACCGTTGCCCGCGCGTACGGCGCGTAACGGCAGCCGAGCACTTCGACGAACGAGATCATCCGCGCGGCGCCGACCAGCGCATCGCGACGGAATTCCATCGGCGTGGTGCCCGCGTGCGCGTCGACACCGGTGAGCGTCACCTCGTACCAGCGCTGCCCCTGCCCGGCCGTCACGACGCCGATCGTCTTGCCGGCCCGTTCGAGAATCGCGCCCTGTTCGATATGCAGCTCGTACGCCGCATGCACCGGATAGCCGCCGACGGGCTCCGCGCCCGCGTAGCCGATCCGCGCCAGTTCCTCGCCGATCGTCCTGCCCGCGCCGTCGGTGCGCGACAGCCCGTATTCGAGCGTATAGACGCCCGAGAACACGCCGGCCGACACCATCGCCGGCGCGAAGCGCGAGCCTTCCTCGTTGGTCCAGATCACGACGTCGATCGGGCGCTCGGTCTCGATGCCCGCGTCGTTCAGCGCGCGCACGACCTCGAGCCCGCCGAGCACGCCGTAGATGCCGTCGTAGCGGCCGCCCGTCGGCTGCGAATCGGCGTGCGAGCCGGTCATGACCGGTGCAGCGTCGGGGTTGCGCCCCGCGCGGCGCGCGAACACGTTGCCCATCTGGTCCACGCGCACCGTGCAGCCGGCGTCTTGCGCCCATTGCACGAACAGGTCGCGCGATTCGCGATCGAGATCGGTCAGCGCAAGACGGCAGACGCCGCCCTTCGGCGTCGCACCGATCTGCGCCATCCGGTCGAGCGACGCCCACAGGCGGTCGCCGTCGACGCGCGGCGCGCTCACGCGCTCAGCCACTGCGTTGTCGTCACGCATCGCCGTTCTCCGGCGCGGCTTGCAGCGCGTAGCGGAAATCGCAGCGCTTGCCGCCCTGCATGATCGTGCTCGTCCGCGTGAGCGCGATGTCCGGCGCATAGCCCTGGATGAAATAGCTGTCGCGCGCGCAGCTCAGCAGGTGCCCGATCTCGCCGAGCCCCATCGCGTGATACATCTCCGCGTAGCTGCAGCGATGCACGTCGTAGTCGTAATGCGTATCGTCCGCGCGCTGCACCTCGACGTCGAGCGCATCGTCCTTCTCCCACAGCACCTGCAGCGCGACGAACGATTTCACGCTCGTGCCGCCGGGCTCCTGCGCCGCGAACGTGCGGCCGGCGTCGACGGCCGCGCCGCGCACCGCTTCCGCGATCACGGCCTGCGCGCGCTCGACGCCGAACTCGCGCTTCATGATCTCGTAGATCGGCTTGATGATTTCCGCTTCGATGCGGCGTCGCGCGAGGATCCCGAGGCGCGTGTCCTCGGGTGCGGCGGCGGATGTCTGGGTGGCTTCGGTCATGGGGATCGTCTTCGTTGTCTTGTCGTGTATTACTTGGTCGCGGTGCGCGAGCCGCCGAGCACGTCGACGACGGTCCACTTGCCACCGCGCACCTGGTAGATCGTGAAGGCCGGATCCTTCAGGTTGCCTTCGGCATCGAACGCGATCCGTCCCGTCACGCCGGGCCGGTCGATCGCACGCACCGCCGCGACCAGCTTTGCCGGCTGCGTCGTGCCGGCCTTCTGCGCGGCCGCGATCAGCGTGGCCACCGCGTCGTACGCGAACGGCGCATGCAGCTCGATGGGGGCGCGGAAGCGCGCCTGGTATTGCGTGTCGAACGCCTTGCCTCCCGGCATCCGGTCGAGCGGCAGGCCCGGTTCGAGGGCCGTCACGCCGTCGCCGTCCTTGCCGGCCAGCGACAGGAAGGTCTGGCTCACGAAGCCGCCCGCGCCGAGCAGCGGCGCGTTCACGCCGAGCTGGCGCATCCGGCGCGAGATCGGTGCAGCCTGCGCATCGAGGCCGCCGAAGAACACGAGATCCGCACGCTTGCCCTTGATCGCGGTCAGCACGCCGCTGAAATCGGTCGTCTTGTCGTTCACGTACTGGCGATCGACGATCGCGCCGCCGTTCGCCTGCACGCCCTTGATGAACTGGTCGGCCAGGCCCGAGCCGAACGACGTGCGATCGTCGATCACCGCGATGCGCTTCGCCTTCAGCGTCTTCACCGCGTACGCGCCGGTGAAATTGCCGCCCGCATCGTCGTGACCCATGATGCGGAAGGCCGTCGCATAGCCCTGCTGCGTGTATTGATGGCCGGTGGACGCCGGCGCGATCTGCGGGATGCCCGCATCGCGGTAGACGCGCGACGCCGGCACGCTGCAGCCCGTGTTCCAGTGACCGACGACGCCGATCACGTGCTTGTCGACGAGCTGCTGCGCAACCGCGACGGCCGTGCGCGGATCGGACTGGTCGTCAGCCGCGGCGAGCTTGTAGACCACCGGCTTGCCGCCGATGGTCGGATGCTTCGCGTTCGCATCGTCGATCGCGAGTTGCGCGCCGTTCTGCAGATCCTTGCCGATCCGCGCGGACGGGCCGGTGAGCGGCGCGGCAAGACCGATCAGGATCGTCTGCGGCGCGGATTGTGCGAACGCGGGAACGGAGGCGACCAGGGCGGCCGCCGAGAATGCGAGGCTGGCGTGGAGAAATGCGATTTTCATGTGCGGGGATCGGTGAATCGGATCAAAACATGAAAAATATTAAATATTCAGCACCCAAACCCCAAATATCCAATTGTTGGATGCTTATGCCGTTCCCGCCACATTAACCTACATCACTGTAAATACAGGGTATTTTCATTCTGTCGCTTACCCTGACTTTTCGATAAAATTTGACACATGAAAAATATCGAACAATTACCGCACGATCCACCGCTGCGCGCGGTGCGTGCGTTCGAAGCGTTCGCGCGTCTCGGGTCGGTCACCGCGGCGGCGGGCGAGCTCGACATCACGCCGTCGGCGGTCAGCCATCAGTTGCAGCTGCTCGAAGCGTTCATCCAGACGCCGCTGACCGTGCGCGAGGGCCGGTTGCTCGCGCTCACCGACGAAGGCCGCGACTACTACCGCTCGATCAGCGCCGCGTTCTCGGTGTTGCGCAGCGCGACGCGTTTCGTGCGCGACCGCTCGTCGCTGCGGCAGATCACCGTCAGCCTGATTCCGCTGCTCGGCATCGGCTGGTTCATTCCGCGGCTGCACGCGTTCCTGGCCGACAACACGGACGTCGACGTGACCGTGCTGTACGCGCATCACCGCAACTACCGCAGCGATGCGTCGGACCTGTCGATCCGCTTCGGCACCGGCGACTGGCCCGGCTACCGCTGCGAACGGCTGCTGCCGGGCGCGATGGTGCCGATGTGCAGCCCGTCGTTCCTGAAGCGCCACGGGCCGTTCCGCACGCCGGCCGATCTCTCGCGCGCGCCGCTCGTACACGACGAGGATCGCAGCACGTGGGTCAACTGGCTGCAGGGTGCGGGCGTCAAGCATGTGTCGCATGCGGTCGGGCCGATGTTCGAGGACGGCCAGCTCACGCTGAGCGCCGCACGCGCGGATCTCGGCGCGGCGTTGCTGCGCGCGCCGCTGGTCGAGCGGGAACTGGCGAATGGCGAACTCGTGAAGCTGTTCGATCACGCGCTCGACGACGGGCGCGATTACTACCTGTGCACGCGCGAGGACGCGGATATGCCGGACGGGGCCAGGCGGCTGGCGGAGTGGTTGAGGAGGATGGCGGGGATTTGAGTGGAGCGGGACGACGTCGAGCCGACAGCCGGGCGATTCGGAATCCGCATTCGCATCGGACATGCGGCGCACTTGCACTTGCCCGGCCGGATAGCCACGATGGCCGTGTCATGTCATGGAGGCGGCAATGAACAGAATTCCGGTCGATCTATCAGATAACCAGCACGCCGCGTTGACCCGCATCGCCGTGCACCAGAACAGCTGCACTGCCGAGCTCATCCGGGACGCGATCGATGCCTATATCGCGCTGCAGGACCGGACACTTGCTGACAATGTGTTCGGCCTCTGGAAGGGGCGCAACGTCGTCAACCAGGAAGACTTGCGCTCGGAGTGGTGAACGCGCCCCAGCATCCACCAACCGAACACACTTCGGAGCCGCCTAGAGTCGCCCCCCCGCGGCTTTGGACTTTCAACGCAATCCCTCTCGCCGCATCTCCGCCCGGCTGCCGCCCGCCCGCACACCCACGCTTCAATGACCTCCCCGCACATCCCGCGCCAATCAAGGGCCGGAAGCAGATAGAAATTCCTGATGCCCCGGATTGAAACAAGCAATTTCACAAACTCAGGGTGAACCCGGATACTGGCAACACTCCACTCACCACTGAAGCAAAGGAATTCACCAGATGCCGATCATCAACACCCAAATCAAGCCGTTCAAGGCAACCGCATACCACAACGGCGATTTCGTGCCCGTCTCGGAAGAGAACTTCAAGGGCAAGTGGTCCGTCGTCGTGTTCTACCCGGCCGACTTCACGTTCGTCTGCCCGACCGAACTGGGCGACCTCGCCGACCGTTACGCGGAATTCCAGAAGCTGGGTGTCGAAATCTACGGCGTGTCGACCGACACGCACTTCACGCACAAGGCATGGCACGACACGTCGGACACGATCGGCAAGATCAAGTACCCGATGATCGGCGACCCGACGCTCACGCTGTCGCGCAACTTCGACGTGCTGATCGAGGAAGAAGGGATGGCCCTGCGCGGCACGTTCGTGATCAACCCGGAAGGCGAGATCAAGCTGTGCGAAATCCACGACAACGGCATCGGCCGCGACGCAGGCGAACTGCTGCGCAAGGTGCAGGCTGCGCAATACATCGCGGCGCACCCGGGTGAAGTGTGCCCGGCCAAGTGGACGCCGGGTGCGGAAACGCTGACCCCGTCGCTCGACCTGATCGGCAAGATCTGACGATCGCGCCGCGCGCCTCGCACGAGGCGCGCGAGACGCCCGATCACGGGCCGCTGCCGCATGCGGCCCGCGCCCTTCTCCGGCACGACGTGCCCGACCAGAATCATTAATACGGAATCCGAAACGCCATGCTCGACGCCAATCTCAAGAACCAACTCAAAGCGTACCTCGAAAAGATCACGCGCCCGATCGAACTCGTCGCCTCGCTCGACGACAGCGCGAAATCGCAGGAACTGCTGGCGCTGCTGAACGAGATTGCGTCGCTGACGGATCGCGTGACCGTGACCGAACGCCGCGACGACGCCGAGCGCAAGCCGTCGTTCTCGATCGGAGAACCCGGCAAGCCGGCCGGCATCCGTTTCGCCGGCATCCCGATGGGCCATGAATTCACGTCGCTCGTGCTCGCGCTGCTGCAGACGGGCGGCCACCCGATCAAGCTCGACGACGACGTGATCGAACAGATCCGCGCGCTCGACGGCGACTACGCGTTCGAGACGTATTTCTCGCTGTCGTGCCAGAACTGCCCGGAAGTCGTGCAGGCGCTGAACGTGATGTCGCTGATCAATCCGCGCATCCGTCACGTCGCGATCGACGGCGCGCTGTTCCAGGGCGAAGTCGAGTCGCGCCAGATCATGGCCGTGCCGACGATGTTCCTGAACGGTACCTCGTTCGGCCAGGGCCGCAGCAGCGTGAAGGAAATCCTCGCGAAGCTCGATACGGGCGCCAGCGCACGCGCCGCGAAATCGCTCGAGAACAAGCCGGTGTTCGATACGCTGATCGTCGGCGGCGGCCCGGCGGGCGCGGCCGCTGCGATCTACTCGGCGCGCAAGGGCATTGCGACGGGCGTCGTCGCCGAGCGTTTCGGCGGCCAGGTGCTCGACACGATGGCGATCGAGAACTTCGTGTCGGTGCAGGAAACCGAAGGGCCGAAATTCGCAACCGCACTCGAACAGCACGTGAAGCAGTACGACGTCGACATCATGGACGTGCAGCGCGCAGACGCGCTCATTCCGGGCGACGTGCACCAGATCCGCCTTGCGAACGGCGCGGTGCTGAAGGCGAAGACGATCGTCCTCGCGACCGGCGCGCGCTGGCGCGAAATCAACGTGCCGGGCGAGCGCGAATACCGCAACCGCGGTGTCGCGTACTGCCCGCACTGCGACGGCCCGCTGTTCAAGGGCAAGCGCGTCGCGGTGGTCGGCGGCGGCAACTCGGGCGTCGAGGCCGCGATCGACCTCGCCGGCATCGTGAAGGCCGTCACGCTGATCGAATACGGCGCGCAACTGCGCGCGGACGAAGTGCTGCAACGCAAGCTGCGCAGCCTGCCGAACGTGACGATCGTCACGCAGGCGCAAACGACCGAGCTGACCGGCGACGGCAGCAAGCTGAACGGGCTCGTCTACAAGGATCTGCGCTCGGGTGACACGCAGCGCATCGATCTCGAAGGCGTGTTCGTGCAGATCGGCCTCGTGCCGAACACCGAATGGCTGAAAGGCACGGCCGAACTGTCGAAGCACGGCGAGATCGTCGTCGATGCGCGCGGCGCGACGTCGGTACCGGGCGTGTTTGCGGCCGGCGACGTGACGACGGTGCCGTTCAAGCAGATCGTGATCGCGGTCGGCGAAGGCGCGAAGGCATCGCTCGGCGCGTTCGACCACCTGATCCGGCAGGACGTTGCACCGGTTGCCGCCGCGCAGCCGCAAGCCGAGGAAGCGATCGCCGCGTAACGCGCGTCGCCCGTCGGCACAACAGTTTGTCTCTCTTGGCCCCGCATGCTTTGGTCGGCGTGCGGGGTCCTTTTTATTCCGGAAACGATCGCGGTTACTTGGTCGTGGTCGGGCCGTTGTTTGCCGGCGCCGGCGACGGCGCCGACTTGAAATTGCTCGACTCCCTGACCAGTTGCTCGGTCATCGCCGCAGCAACTGGATTCGCACCCGACGACGAACTGCCCTGCCGGGTCGAACCGCTGCTCGATGGCATCGACGTCATCGACGGCGGCGGCAACGACGGGTCGAGCTTCGCCGATTCCCTGACGAGCGCGGCGGTTTCCGGCGTTTCGGATTTCGTTGCAGCGGGTGCGGCGGCCGCGTGGCGTTCGAGGCCATCGCGCTTGCGCGGTGCGCGTTCCGTGACCTGCGCAGGTGCGGGCGCGGCCT
>NZ_JAAGPG010000430.1:0-7448 GCF_017104665.1 Burkholderia sp. Se-20378
CCGCCTCGGTCGGCAGCAGGCCGGACGGTGAGCGCGTGAACAGCGTCTGGCCGAACGCGGCCTCGAGCGCCGCGACGTGGCGGCCGGCCGTCGGCTGCGTGATGCCGAGGGCGCGTGCGGCACCGGACAGCGAGCCTTCCGTCAGCACGGCGAGGAAGGTGCGGTAGCGTTCCCAGTTCAGATCGATGGCCATACATAAATGTATAGCTGATCCATTGTGTTCGGCAATTCCTTGTTAGCCGTCGGCGCGCCAGAATGCGTGTCATCACGGAAGTTCATTCAAGGAGAGCGGCAATGACGACCCACGCAGGCGGGACACAACGACAGGCACTCGTGCTCGGCGCGAGCGGCGGAATCGGCGGGGAAGTCGCACGGCAGTTGCGCGATGCGGGCTGGCAGGTGCGTGCGTTGAAGCGCGGGCTCGATGCCGAGGTCGTGGAGCGCGACGGCATCGCCTGGATGCGCGGCGACGCGATGGACCGCGACGCGGTCGTCCGGGCCGCACGCGGCTGCAGCGTGATCGTGCACGCCGTGAATCCGCCCGGCTACCGGAACTGGGCCGGGCAGGTGCTGCCGATGATCGACAACACGATCGCGGCGGCGAAGGCGGAGCGGGCGACCGTCGTGCTGCCGGGCACCGTCTACAACTACGGCGCCGATGCGTTTCCGGTGCTGGTCGAAGATGCGCCGCAGCATCCGTCGACGCGCAAGGGCGCGATCCGCGTCGAGCTGGAGCGCCGGCTGCAGGATGCGGCCGGGCAGGGCGTTCGCACGATCATCGTGCGCGCCGGCGATTTCTTCGGGCCGAAGCTCACCGGCAACAGCTGGTTTGCAGCGGGGTTCGTCAAGGCCGGGCAGCCGGTGGCGGCCATCAGCGTGCCGGGGCGGGACGGTATCGGGCATCAATGGTCGTATGTGCCGGATGCCGCGCGCTCGATGGTCGAGCTGATCGAGCGGCGCGACACGCTGGAGCCGTTCGCGCGCTTTCACCTGGGCGGGCATTGGGATGCGGACGGCACGCAGATGGCGGAGGCCGTGCGCCGCGTCGCGCAGCGGCACGGGCTGCGTCCAACGGTGCGCAAGTTCCCGTGGTGGTTCGTGTGGGCGGCGGCGCCGTTCGTCACGACGTTGCGCGAATTGCTCGAGATGCGCTACCTGTGGCGCGAGCCGATCCGGCTCGACAACACGCGGGTGACCGCGGTGCTCGGCCGCGAGCCGGTGACGCCGCTCGACACGGCGGTGGAGGCGACGCTGGCGGGGCTCGGGTGTCTCAAGTGAGCAACGGCGGTCGCGAACGCAAGCGCGTTCTGCTATGATCCGCGCTCCCTTCCTCGACGCTGCTGCAGGAAGGTACCCACGACCGCCGGAATACCGGAGGTCGCGTCGTACCTTTTTCATTTCCAGCAGCGATGTCTACTCTTCCTCGCTTAAAAAAGGCCTTGCAACGGCAAGGCATCCATGTCGACTATCACGCCGGCATCTATCACCTGCGCAATGAACTGACGCAGGCGTCCGTCCTGTTGCCCGATTCGCTCCCGCTCGAGGAGAAGGCCGTTCAGCAGTTGCTCGCGTTCGCGGCCGTCCGTTCGCCGGATGGCCATCAGGGCGTGTGCAAGGCTTGCGCGACGCCCGATTTTCATCCGGGCGGGGTCGCGCCGGTCGGCTCGATCGTCGCGACCGACGACGCGTTCGTGATTCCCGCCGCGATCGGCACCGATATCAATTGCGGGATGCGTCTCGTCACCACGGGCCTCAAGCGGTCGGCGCTCGCGCCGTTCGAGACGGCGCTCGTCGAGCGGCTGACGCGTGCGATCCTCGCGGATCGGCGCGACGTGCCGGTCGCCAGCGATGCATTCCGCGCGCTGTTCGATGCGGGCCCGGCGGCCTTCGTCGATCGCGTCGCGCAGCAGGGGCTCTGGCAGCACGTCGACCGCGACCGGCTCATCGACGAACTGTCGTCGTGCATCGGCCTCGACCGGTTCGACGGCAGCGCGAAATACGCACCGGACGCACACGTCGGGTCGCGTGAAGTCTTCCGCGATCCTTGTCTCGGCACGCCCGGGTCAGGCAATCATTTCGTCGAGCTGCAGGTGGTCGATGCCGTGTTCGACCGGCATGCGGCCTACCGTGCGGGACTCGCGAAGGACGATGTCGTCGTGATGATCCACAGCGGTTCGCGCGATGTCGGCTTTTACGTCGGGCGGCGCTGGATGGACCGGGCGCGCGCGGCGTGGCCGGCAGGCGTCAGGCATCCGGAAAGCGGCCTGTACGGCCTTTCCGGCGAGCTGGCGCGCGAATACCTCGTCGCGATGGGCACGGCTGCGCGCTACGCGTGGCTCAACCGTGTCGTGCTGGCCGAGATGGTGCGCAAGGAACTGGCGGAACTCACCGGCGAGACCCGCTCGACCCTCGTGGTCGACGTGCCGCACAACGTCGTGCTGCGCGAAAACGGGATGAACATCCATCGCAAGGGGGCGACACCCGCCCGCGACGGCGATTTCGCGCTGATTCCCGGATCGATGGGCGATGCGTCGTTTCTCGCGACCGGGCTCGGCCATCCCGACTGGCTGTGGTCATGCAGCCACGGCGCCGGCCGCAGCGTGCGCCGGCAGGCGGTGCGGCGGATGCGCATGGAGCAGGCGCCGGGCACGTGGCGCTGCGTCACGCTGCGCGACGAGCGCCGCATCGAGGAAGCGCCGGAAGCCTACAAGCCGATCGGGCCCGTGATCGATGCGCAGGAGCAGGCCGGCCTGATTCGCAGCGCGGTCCGGCTGAAGCCGTGGGTCACGTTCAAGGCGTGACGGGTGGCGGCGCGCTCGGTGGCCGCCGTCGTTGCTTGCGCCGGGGCGCCTACCCGTGCCTCGGGCTGCGCCCGGGCACGGGAAAGCGTCGCCGCGAACCGAAGCGCACGCGGCACAACAATTTTCCACATACCCGGGCGCGTCCGATGAGCATCATGACGGTCAACGTCGAAAAAGCGAAAACGGGGGCGCAATGTTGCATTTCGGATGGAAAGTGTCGGTTGCGGGCGCAATGATGTTTGCATTGAGCGGGTGTACCAACCTGGTCGGTGTGCTGTATTGCGGCAACTCGCAATTCAACTTTCCGGACTATCACTGCTTTCAGCCGTACTAGCCGGGGCCGGCGCGGCGACAGAACGCTGTCGCGCCGGTGTGCCGCGCGTCATGGTCCGTTATGCCACGACCGGCAACACCTCTACTGCATAGCGGTGCCGAAGGCTGCGCCCGAGCACCGGATCGTGCAGCTCCATCTCGAACGCATCGCCGTCGCCCATCGCCGCGATCGCGCCATGCACCGCAACCGTGCCGCCGTACATCGCGCTGTGCGCGGGCATCGTGCGGCGGTCATCGAAGCGCTGCCACAGCCCCTCGGGCGCAAGCAGGCCACTCACCGTGCCGTGCTGGTACACCGCTCGCCCGCCATCGCGCGAGATCAGCCACGCACGCATCTCGATCGCATCCCAGTGATCCGCGACCTCCGCGTAAAGCCACGCGTCGTGGCCGAGCGGCTTCGCGCACACCTGCTTCGACACCGCGACGCCGTAGGCTTCGACCTCACGATCCGTATGATCGGAGCCGACGGTCACGAGCGTGCCGGCCGGGCTGTCGACCAGCACGCATTCGATCTCGCCGCCCGAGCGCGCACCGAGCACGCCGATCGCGGGCGCCTGCGTGAGCAGCGCGGCCGATACGCGATAGAAGCACGGCGTGGTCGACGGCGGCGCGACGCCGAGCGCCGCGAGTTCGTCGATATGCGCCTGGATCGCGGCTGGATCGCGGCCGGCCCAGCCGGCGATCACGACGCGCTCGATCTCGACGTCGACGGTGGCCGGCGCGTGTTGCCGGGAAATCACGTTGAACGACAGGGTTGGCATACGGGTATCCGTTTGAAGTGCGAAGGAATGAAACGGCGGGCGGCGACGCTCAATCCGCGAGCGGCTGGTGCGCGGTTTCGCGTGCGACGAGGAGCGCGATCGACGTGACGACGAGTGCGGCGGCGACATACAGCGACACGGCCGTCGTCGTGCCCGTCTGCCGGAACAGCGCGGCGATCACGAGCGGCGCGAAGCCGCCACCGACGATGCCGGCGAGCGTGTACGCGAGCGACGAGCCCGCATAACGCACGCGGGTCGGGAACTGTTCGGTCACGAACGCACCTTGCGGGCCGTACATCACCGCGTGGATCACGAGGCCGATCGCGACGGCCGCGACGATCGCGCCGGGGCGCGCCGAATCGAGCAGGGTGAAGAATGCGAACGCCCACACGATGCCGGCGAGCGCGCCGGCGAGATACACGGGCCGGCGGCCGAAGCGGTCGGACAGCGCACCGAAGAACGGCACCGCGAGCGCGTTGCAGGCCGTGCCGATCATCACGGCCGTCAGTGCAACGGGGCGCGACAGGTGCAGCACGGTCGTCACGTAGGTGAGCGTGAACACGACGATCAGCGCATACAGCACGTCCGAGCCGATCCGCGACCCGCCCGCGATCAGCAGGCGTTTCCAGTGGTACTTCAGCACGTCCGCGACGGGCACCTCGGCGGTCGCGTGCGATTCGGCGAGCTGCTCGAACTGCGGCGTTTCGTCGACGCCGCGCCGCAGCCAGAAGCCGAACACGACGAGCAGCGCGCTGGCCGCGAACGGCACGCGCCAGCCCCATGACAGGAAATCGCCCGACGTGGTCGACAGCGTCACGAGCGCGATGCAGCCGGTGCCGAGCAGCGTGCCGAACGACGGGCCGATCTGCGTCCACGACGCGGACAGCCCGCGCCGCTTCTGGTCGCCGTGCTCGACCGACAGCAACACCGCGCCGGCCCATTCGCCGCCGAGCGCGACGCCCTGCACGAAGCGCAGCGCGACGAGCAGGATCGGGCTCAGGATGCCGGCCTGCGCATAGGTCGGCAGCGCACCCATCAGCGCGGTCGTCACGCCCATCAGCACGAGCGTGAGCATCAGCACCGCGCGGCGGCCGATGCGGTCGCCGAGATTGCCGAACACGAAGCCGCCGAGCGGGCGCGACACGTAGCCGACCGCATAGGTCGAGAACGCGAGGATCGTGCCGGCCAGCGGATCGACCGACGGGAAGAATAGATGGTTGAAGACGAGCGCGGTGAGCGTGTTGTAGATCGTGAAGTCGTACCACTCGAGCGACGTGCCGATCATGCTCGCGGTCGCGAGTCGGCTGGTGCGGACGCGGTGGGGCGCGTGGGCGGCGGGCTGGGCGAGAGTGCTCATGGTGTCGGGCATGTCGTGACGGGAACGGGATGAAGTGCCGGGCCGATATGCTGGCGTGAGTCGTGCCTGAGATGCGGCCGGCGTGGACGATCAGGCGGGCAGCGCGGCGGCGGCAGCGGCAGCGGGCTCGGTTTCGACGTCGCTGCGAGTTGCATGCAGCGGTGCGGCGGCGCGCCACAGCAGGTCGAAGGTGCGCACGTCGTCGTGCCCGGCGAGCGATGCGGCTACGCGTCGCGTCGCGACGGCATCGCTGCCTTCGATCAGCACGAGCGCATCGGCGGCCGGGCGGGCGGCCGCATCGGCGCCGATCGGCGCGGACAGCTCGGGCGCGGTGCAAAAGAGCCGCGCGGCGTGGATGCCCGGTTCGTGCAGCACGTCGTCGAAGCGCTCGCGCAGCTGCGGTACGTCGATGCGATCCGGCGGCAGCACGAACAGCGCGAGATGCGCGCCTTCACCGTCGCCAGCCTCGATCGTCAGTTCTCCGACGCGTCGCTGCGTGCCCGTCATGCGCTCGAAGTTCGCGAGCGACCATGCGGTCTGCTGCGTGAACGCGTGCCGGTACGCGTCGCCATGGAACACGTCGAGCGCGTCCGTCACGTACAGCGCGAGGTACTTGCGCGGGCCGCGGTCGGTCGCACGAAAGCGCCGCGCATGCGTGAAGCCGGGAATCGCGACACGTTCCTGCATGTGCTCGCGGTCGTACCACGCGTTGAAATCGGCTTCGTGCGCGGGGTCGATATCCGTCCAGACGCAAAGCTGGCCGTGCGGAAGGGAAAGGCGGGTCATCGCGGGGTTCCTCGTGACGGGGGGAGGTCAGGAACCGCAGTTTCCCGAAGACGGGCCGCGCCCGTCCAACAAGAAAACAAATTCGCGGTGAACAGGTTTTCTTATGAGCGGCGCGGGCGGCGTTTCGCGGAGGGTGTGGCGGGCAGGGGGGATGGCGTCGTGCGTTTCGATTTCGCAGGCGCGTTGGCGTTGGCGTTGGCTTTGGTTTTCGCTTTCGCTTTCGCTTTCGTCGCGGAACGGGCCGGTGATTTGTCCACGCTGTCGGGCTTGGCCGGTGCCGCCGTCTTTGCGTGATTCGCAGCGGCCGCCATCGCGCGCGCGACTTCGCTGGCCAGTTCCGCGATGCGCGCGGCCACCGGCAGGCCCTGGCTGCGGTACGACGCGACGAGCGGCAGCGCGGGGAATTCGGGTTCGACGTCGAGCAGTTCGAGCGCGCCTTCGTGCAGCTCGCGCCCGATGATCGCGGGCGGCAGCGCGGCCACGCCGAAGCCGTCGGCGACGAGGCGGATCATCGCGGCGACCGACGTGATGCAGTTGATGCTGGCCGGGCGCTCGACGGCCGCGAACAGCCGCTCGATCGTCGCGTGCGGCCCCGAGTGGCGCGAGAAGCTGATGATCGGGAATTCGGCGCGGCGCGCGACGTCGAGCGGCTGGCCGCCGAGCCCGAGGCGCGGGCTGGCCGCCCAGCGCACCGGGAATTCGCACAGCGGCAGGTTCGTGAAATCGGGGCCCGGCACCGGGTCGGTCTGCAGGATCAGGTCGACGCCGTCGGTGCTGAGCAGGCGGATCAGGTGCAGCGTCGTGTCGCTGGTGATCTCGACGTCGAGGCGCGGATAGCGCTCGCGCAGTTGTGCCATCAGCGCGGGGAACCAGCTGTGCACGATCGATTCGATCACGCCGATCCGGATCAGGCCCGCGTCGCTTGCCGCATCGATGTCGCGGCGCATTTCGCCGTCGAGCCGCACGATCCGCTCCGCGTACGCGAGCATGCGGCGACCGGCGGGCGTGAGCGTGGCCGAGCGCGTGTTGCGATCGAACAGGCGCACGTCGAACGCTTCCTCCAGCGACGCGATGCGGCTCGATACGGCGGCCTGCGTCGTGTGCAGTTTTTCGGCCGTGAGCCGGAAGTTTTCCAGCTTGGCGAGCCAGACGAAGGTTTCAAGAAACCGGATGTTCATCGACGTTCGAACGGTGAGGCAGTGCCGGGCGGGGCGGCGGGATCGGTCGATGGTAGCGGATTTTCGAGGGCGGGAAGCAGGCGGGCGGCGCGATGTGCGCGCGGCGGCGGGGGGCTTGGACGGTCCGCGTAGGGCAGTTGCGCGACGGGAAACGCCTGCAGGAGGATGAGCGTGCGGGGCCGCCCGCGACGCGTGCGTCACGCGGGCGGCGCACCCGCGCGCATCACAGCTT
>NZ_JAAGPG010000431.1:0-237 GCF_017104665.1 Burkholderia sp. Se-20378
GGGGGCGGGGAGTGGGAGGGTGGAGGGAGATGTGGGGAGGAGGGGGGATGCCAGTGTGGAGTGGAGATGGGGTGTAGGGTGTGAGGATTGTAGGTAGGATGAGGGGGATGGGGAAAGTGATGGGGGGAGTGTAGGTGAGTGTATAGGAGAGATAGAGTATGGGGGGGGGGGTGGGGGGGGGGTGGGGGGGGGTGGGGGGGGGGGAGGGGGGGGGGGGGGGGGGGGGGTTTTTTTTTT
>NZ_JAAGPG010000432.1:0-6829 GCF_017104665.1 Burkholderia sp. Se-20378
TCGGTGCCCGCGCAGCCGTTGCGCACCGACGCAACGATCGCGCGCGGCCTGAACCCGCCCGACGAAGCGACACGGCTCGTCACGTTCCTGTGGCGCGGTGCGCGCGACAACGTGCGGCTGCTCGGCAGCCCGTCGGGCGAGCACGACACGCTGCGGCACCTGCCGGGCAGCGACGTCTGGTATCGCAGCTACGTGGTGCCGGCCACGACGCGCATCAGCTACCTGCTCGCTCCCGACGTGCCCGAACTGGATCTCGACGACGGTGCGCGGCGCCGCGCGATTCTCGCAACCGCGCAGCGCGATCCGCTCAATCCGCACGCGTTCATGAATCCCGCGCCCGATCCGTTCCAGGGCAAGTCGGTGCTCGAGTTGCGCGACGCGCCGCCGCAGCCGTGGATCGCACCGCGCGCGAACGTGCCGGCCGGTTCGCTGACCGCTTACCGGTTCGCCAGCACCGTGCTCGGCAATACCCGCGACGTGTACCTGTATCGACCGGCCGGCTACCGTGCGGACGATCCGGCGCGCGCGCTCGTCGTGGTGTTCGACGCACACGCGTACGTCGACGCGGTGCCGACGCCGACGATCCTCGACAACCTGATCGCGGAAGGGCGCGTGCCGCGCACCGCGGCGCTCATCGTCGGCAATCCGGACGGCGCGACGCGCGGCCGGGAACTGCCGCCGAATCCCGCATTCGCGCGCTTTCTCGCGGAAGAACTGATGCCGTGGGCGCGTCGCGAAGGCGTGAGCGCGCCGGCGGCGCGCACGGTGATCGCAGGGTCGAGCTACGGCGGGCTTGCGTCGGCCTACGCGGCGCTGCGCCACCCGGAACTGTTCGGCAACGTGCTGAGCCAGTCGGGTTCGTTCTGGTGGGCGCCCACGCAGGGCGATGCGCGTACGCGTACCGCCGAATGGCTGACGCGCGAATATGGGGAGCGTGAGCGGTTGCCCGTGCGTTTCTATCTGGAGAGCGGCCGTTTCGAGGACGGTAAGGGGCCGGCCGGCATCGGCACGACGAGCCGCCATCTGCGCGACGTGCTGCAGGCGAAAGGCTATGCGGTGCGCTACGCGTCGACGGCGAGCGGCCACGACTATCTGCACTGGCGCGGATCGCTCGCGTGTGGTCTGGTCGCGTTGATCGGCACGCCGGGGCAGGGGGAACGAGCGCCATTCGCCGCTGCGTGCCCGTTCGAGCGGCCAGTCGAACCGAGCGAAGGGTCAGGCGCGACGGTCGAAGCGTCCTGACTTGCCGGCGAATGCGATGCGAACCGCTTCAGCGGTGTCGTTGTACATCCATGCTGGCGCTTGCCTCGCAACTTGCCCCGTTCGTGAGGCCGTTCGGTAGAGGCGAGCGGCCCATTGTGCCGGTACGCGTTCGCGTCATCGGCAGCATCGCAGCGGCGGGCCCGGTCAGCGCGCCGCCCACTCGACCGCCGCCTTCGCATGCAGCGCGGTCGTGTCGAACACCGGCAGCGGCGAGTCGTCCGCGCCGATCAGCAGCGTGATCTCCGTGCAGCCGAGGATCACGGCCTGCGCACCACGCCGGGCCAGTTCCTCGATGATCTTCACGTACGTCGCACGCGATTCCGGCGAGATGATGCCGTGGCACAGCTCGTCGTAGATGATCCGGTGCACGTCGTCGCGCCCGCGCTCGTCCGGCACGAGCACCTCCATTCCGAACTTGCCGCGCAGCCGCTCCGCGTAGAACGGCAACTCCATCGTGTAGCGCGTGCCGAGCAGCGCGACGCGCTCGACGCCCGCATCGCGCAGCGCACTGCCGGTCGGATCGGCGATGTGCAGGAACGGCAGCGTCACCGCGGCTTCGATCGCATCGCACACGCGGTGCATCGTATTGGTGGTCAGCACGACGAGATCGGCGCCGGCCGCTTCGAGCTGTCGCGCGGCGCCGGCCATCCGCTCGCCAAGCGCGGTCCAGTCGTGCGTGCGCTGCAGCGCCTCGATCTCCGCGAAATCGACCGTGACCAGCACGCTCTTCGCGTTGTGGTGCCCGCCGTGCAACGCCTTCGAATGGCGATTGATCATCCGGTAGTACTCGGCGGACGATTCCCAGCTCATCCCGCCGATCAGTCCGATCGTCTTCATCCGTCACCTTTGCGTTTCGTGTATTGCGGCAGACGAGTATAGGCGCCGCTGTCCGCGCCCGGCCGGTACGATCCGCGCAAAGCGGGCCAGTACGGCGCCGCCGGGCCTGGCCGCACGCGACAGTTGAAACCGGCACTGTGTTTTTGTACAGTATCGGCACCGTGAACCCGACCATCATTCCGCCTGCCGATCCGCACGTGCCGCCGCCGGGCGACGCGCTGCCGCGCATGCGCAAGATCATTCACTGCGACTGCGACTGCTTCTACGCGTCGGTCGAGATGCGCGACGATCCGTCGCTGCGCAACCGGCCGCTCGCGGTCGGCGGCCGGCCCGACCAGCGTGGCGTGATCGCGACCTGCAACTACGAGGCGCGGCGCTACGGCGTGCATTCGGCGATGTCGTCGGCGCTGGCGATGCGCAAGTGCCCGGACCTGCTGATCCTGCCGACCGCGATGGACAAATACCGCGCGGCGTCGCGGCAGATCATGGCGATCTATCGCGACTACACGCCCGACGTCGAGCCGCTGTCGCTCGACGAGGCCTACCTCGACGTCAGCGGGTCGGAGCGGTGCCAGGGCAGTGCGACGCTGATTGCGCGCGAGATCCGCCAGCGCGTGTTCGACACGGTCGGCGTGACCGTGTCGGCCGGCGTCGCGCCGAACAAGTTCATCGCGAAGATCGCGTCCGACTGGAACAAGCCCGACGGGCTGTTCGTCGTGCGGCCGCACGAGATCGACGCGTTCGTCGCGGCGCTGCCGGTGCGCAAGCTGCACGGCGTCGGCAAGGTGACGGCCACGCGGCTCGACCGGCTCGGCATCCAGACCTGCGCGCAGTTGCGCGACTGGCCGTTGATCGCCCTGCACCGCGAATTCGGTGCGTTCGGGCGGCGGCTGTACGAACTGTCGCGCGGGATCGACGAGCGGCGCGTGCAGGCCGACCAGGAGCGCAAGTCGGTCAGCGTCGAGACGACCTACGTGACCGACCTGACGACGCTCGAGCAGTGCGCGGAGGAAATCCGCCGCCTCGTCGTGCAACTCGACGCGCGGATCGAACGGGCGGGCGCCGCGCGCTCGATCCGCAAGCTGTACGTGAAGATCCGCTTCGCCGATTTCCAGCGCACGACGGTCGAGTGCGTGGCCGATGCGACGAATGCGGACACGGCCGTCACGCTGCTCGCGAAGGGGCTGCAACGACGTGCGCAGGCGGTGCGGCTGCTCGGCGTCGGCGTGCGCATCGACGAGGATACGGCCGAGCGCCACGGGCAGTTCTCGTTATTCGACGACGAATCGCCCGCGCCATGAAAAAAGGCACCGCCGAAGCGGTGCCTTTGCTTGCATGCAGCCGGAAGGGCCGGGCGGCGCTCAGTGCGCAGGCGCGGCCATGCCGTTGTGGCGCAGCAGCGCATCGATCTGCGGCTCGCGGCCGCGGAACGCCTTGAACGAATCCATCGCCGGGCGGCTGCCGCCGACCTCGAGGATTTCACGGCGATAGCGTGTGCCGGTCGCCGCATCGAGCACGCTGCCGCTTGCGGCGGCCGCTTCCTCGAACGCCGCGTACGCATCGGCCGACAGCACCTCGGCCCACTTGTAGCTGTAGTAGCCGGCCGCGTAGCCGCCCGCGAAGATGTGGCTGAACGTGTTCGGCCAGCGCGAGAACGCGGCTTGCGGGATCACGTGATAGCGCTCGTTGATCTCGCGCGCGAATGCGGTCACGCCGGTGGCGCCTGCCGGGTCGAAGTCGACGTGCAGCAGCATGTCGAACATCGAGAACACGATCTGGCGCAGCGTGCCGAGCCCGCTCTGGAAGTTCTTCGCCGCGATCATCTTGTCGAACAGCTCGCGCGGCAGCGCGGCGCCCGTGTCGACGTGCGACGACATCGACGACAGCACGTCCCATTCCCAGCAGAAGTTTTCCATGAACTGCGACGGCAGCTCGACGGCATCCCATTCGACGCCGTTGATGCCCGACACGCCGAGTTCGTCGACACGCGTGAGCATGTGGTGCAGCCCGTGGCCGAATTCATGGAACAGCGTGATGACTTCGTCGTGCGTGAAGCACGCGGGCTTGCCGCCGACCGGCGCCGAGAAATTGCAGGTGAGATAGGCGACCGGCGTCTGCACGCTGCTGCCGCGCTTCGCGCGCGAACGCGCGTCATCCATCCATGCGCCGCCGCGCTTGCCTTCGCGCGCGTACAGGTCGAGATAGAACTGCGCGACGAGCGAGCCGTCGCGGTTCTCGACGCGGAAGAAACGCACGTCCTTGTGCCACACCGGCGCGTCGTCCGGCTTGATCTGAACGCCGAACAGCGTCTCGGTGACGGTGAACAGGCCCTTCAGCGCGGCCGGCTCCGGGAAGTACTGCTTGACCTCGTTTTCCGAGAACGCGTAGCGCTGCTGGCGCAGCTTTTCGGCTGCGAATGCGACGTCCCACGGCGCGAGTTCGGCGAGGCTGAGTTCCTTCGCGGCGAACGTGCGCAGCTCGTCCCAGTCCTTGTCCGCATGCGGGCGCGCGCGCGTTGCGAGATCCTCGAGGAATGCGATGACCTGCTGCGGCGATTCGGCCATCTTCGGCGCGAGCGACACTTCGGCGAAGTTTCGGAAGCCGAGCATCAGCGCCTCTTCGCGGCGCAGCTTCAGCGCATCGGCGACGATCGCCGTGTTGTCCCATTCGGCCTTGCCGTCGCCGTACTGCGGCCCGAGTTCCGACGCGCGCGTCGCATAGGCGCGGTAGAGCGTCTCGCGCAGCGCGCGGTTGTCGGCGTATTGCAGCACCGGGAAGTACGACGGGAAGTGCAGCGTGAATTTCCAGCCTTCCTTGGCATCCTTTTGCGCGGCTTCGCGCGCGGCCTCGATCGCGTCGCCGGGCAGGCCGGCCAGGTCGGCCTCGTCCTGCACGAAATACGCGTACGCGTTGGTCGCGTCGAGCACGTGGTCGGAAAATGCCTTCGACAGTGCGGCCTGCTGTTCCTGCAGTTCGGCGAAGCGCGGCTTCTGGTCCTCGGGCAGCTCGGCGCCCGACAGACGGAAATCGCGCAGCGCGTTGTCGAGGATCTTCTTGCGTTCGGTGGACAGCGTCGCGTATTCGGCGCTTGCGGCGATCGCCTTGTACTTCTCGTACAGCGCGAGGTTCTGGCCGACGCTCGACCAGAATTCGGTCACGCGCGGCAGGTTCTCGCCATAGGCGGCCCGCAGTTCGGGCGTATCGGCGACCGCGTTCAGGTGGCCGACGATGCCCCAGGCGCGACCGAGCGGCTCCGTTGCGTGCTCGACCGTCTCGACGATTTCTGCCCAGGTTGCCGGCGTCGCGGCCGCGCTTGCCGTGTCGACCGCGCGGTTGGCGGCTTCGAGCAGCGTGTCGAGCGCGGGCGTCACGTGTTCCGGACGGATCTCGCCGAAGCGGGGCAGGCCCGAGAAATCGAGAAGCGGGTTGGTGTTGGCGCTGGCGGACATAAGACTCCCTGTCTGTTGCCGGATGAACCGGAGTGAAAAGGGTAAGGCGCGCAAGGCAACGCGGCGCCCGATATCGACATTATTGGGGCGCATCGCGCGCTTTCCAATCGTTAGTTTCTAACGATGCGATTGACGCGGGGTCGAATGCAGGGTGGAGGTGTTTGACGGCGCGGCGCGGCCGGCGCGGTACAGTGCGGTGCCGGGTGGCCGGCGAGGCGCCGGCGCGCGGAATCGCACGCCGGCTGAACGGGCTGGCGCTCACGCGGCCGCGTCGGCGGCGCGCTCGGCGGCTTCGATCGTGTTGATCAGCAGCATCGTGATGGTCATCGGGCCGACACCGCCCGGCACCGGCGTGATGTGGCCGGCCACTTCCTTCACGCCCGCGAAATCGACGTCGCCGCACAGCTTGCCGGCGTCGTCGCGGTTCATGCCGACGTCGATCACCGTTGCGCCGGGCTTCACCATGTCGGCGGTCAGGATGTTGCGCTTGCCGACCGCGGCGACCACGACGTCGGCCTGCCGCGTGTGTGCGGCGAGGTCACGCGTCTTGCTGTGGCAGATCGTCACGGTCGCGCCGGCGTCGAGCAGCATCATCGCCATTGGCTTGCCGACGATGTTCGAGCGGCCGATCACGACCGCGTTCGCGCCCTGCAGCGGAATGTCGTGTGCCTCGAACATCTTCATCACGCCATACGGCGTGCACGGGCGGAACAGCGGCTTGCCGGTCATCAGCGCGCCGGCGTTCGCGATGTGGAAGCCGTCGACGTCCTTCTCCGGCGCGATCGCCTCGATCACCTTGTGGCTGTCGATGTGCTTGGGCAGCGGCAGCTGGACGAGGATGCCGTGGATCTTCGGATCGCGGTTCAGCTCGTCGATGCGCGCGAGCAGGTCGGCCTCCGACAGCGTGTCCGGGTACGCATCCTTCAGCGAGAAGAAGCCGTTGTCCTCGCACGCCTTGATCTTGTTGCGCACGTAGACTTCGCTCGCCGGGTTGGCGCCGACGAGGATCACCGCGAGACCGGGCTGGTGGCCGCGTGCGGTCAGGGCGGCGGCGCGTTCGGCGGCCTGTGCGCGCAGGGTCTTCGAAAGGGCGTTGCCGTCGATGAGGAGGGCTGTCATGGTGGTGGTCCTGCCGGGAAGTTGGAATGCGGTCGTGCGGCGCCCGAAGCGTCGCAGCAAAGCACGCGATTATACCGTTCGCCTGCTGCCGCCCGACAGCGAATAAGCAGGAAGCGTCATGGCCGCGGCGCTTGCGCGCCGGGAGAAAGGCCGCCGCCGCG
>NZ_JAAGPG010000433.1:0-234 GCF_017104665.1 Burkholderia sp. Se-20378
TAAAAAAAAAAAAAAATAAAAAACCCCCCCCCCCCCCCCCCTCCCCCCCCCTCCCCCCCCCTATCAATCAGACTATGTCTTCATCCGCTGTACTACTTGCAACTTTCACCGACCTCTCAGAGCCTAGAACCGCTATCAACGCTACTACCACCCCATCACTCACTACCCCTCATGCCAATAACCACCACACCATCGTCACTACCTGTACCACATGACTACCGCTACACACGCACC
>NZ_JAAGPG010000434.1:0-7393 GCF_017104665.1 Burkholderia sp. Se-20378
CCCGCTTCCCCCTCCCGCCGCTCGCCCGATCCCCCCGGCCGGCCGGCGGGCCGCAATGCGGCGAACGGCGTCGGCGACGGGAGCCAGTACGACGGGAGCATGAAATGCTGGTCGCGCACCGTCGACAGTGCCTGACTCAACCCGTGCAGTGAGCCGGTGCCGGCCAGCGCGATGCCGGCGGCCGCGAACAGGGCCGCGGTGATCGCGGCCGCCGCGAACGTGCGCCATGCACGTGCCGCGATCAGCACGACCGGGAACACCATGGCCAGTTGCGGCTTGATCGCGAGCAGCCCGATCAGCACGCCGGCGACGATCGGGCGCTTGCCGAGCAGATGCAGCGCGAGCGCGGCGATGCCGGCGGTCAGGATGCTGTTCTGGCCAAACAGCGCGGCCATGCATACGGCGGAATACGCGACCACGACGAGCGCCGCGGCACGCGGCACGGGAAGATGCGCGCGCAATCCCGACAACCGCGAGACGGCGAGCGCGTAGCATAAAAGACTGCCCGCGAAAAAGAGGATATATGCGGGCAGGAAAGGCACAAGGGCAACCGGAGCGATGAACAGCAACATCGTCGGCGGATAGAGCCAGGGAAGCGGCCGGTGCTGCAGATACGCACCGAAGTGCGCGAACTCGGCCTGCAGGAATGTAGAGGAGTCGTAGACCGATGCGGCGTGGCCTTGCAACACCAGGTGCGATGCGGTCCAGAAGACCGAGAAATCGACGCCGGGGAGGGCGATGGCGTTCGACGTGAAGCCGTTCGTCACGATGCCCCAGGTAACCAGCAGCGCAGCAAAGAGCATCAGCATGATGCAGCTGTACGGAATGATCCGGTCGGCTGTCAGCCATTGAGCGCGGCGTATTGCACGCCCGCGCATTTCGCGGTTGGCTGTGTACATGATTCCCCGTCTGTAGTGGAGGCTGCTTGGGTCATCGCAGCCGTTTCATGTTGTGTGTCGTGCCTGCGGATCGAATCGCTCTGAAATGGCGTTGTCCGGTGAGTTCATTGTTGAAGAAAAAATCGCGTGTTGCAAATCACCCGTTGAAAGCCGGGATTGAGTTTGACTGGTGAAGGGCGTGAAAACGGGATTTTCTGGTATGAGAAATCCACGCGGACGGATTTTATGTTTCTGCATTGAAACATTCCGTCATTTCGACCGGCTGGGCATCCCGCCGATCCGGTAAAACGCGACCGGCTTCGCTCGTTCGGGAAAATCCCGAGCAGAAATTTTTGCTCCTTGTCGCAGCGCGGCTGCGGGCGTTCCGGCTTACAACGCTTGCGGGAAAACATATATCAAATTTGAAACATTTTCGGCGCCGTGCCGCCGAGCGGGAACCGCATGCATCGCCGAAACCCTTGACAGGCCTGGATTTCGTCTCGGGTGGCCTGCTCTTTGCGTAAGCGTTGGCACGGCAGTCGACGAGGTGACGACCGGGCGGTTCCAGCAGAAGACGGGCGGAACCAGCTTCGGAATCACCTGCGGAAAGGAAGGCCGGAGCGCGTCGGGGAACACGCAGCTCCAGGTCGATTAACCGAGCAAGACTTCGTCGAATGACCAACGAGACCCTGTATCGTCAGGGCAATAAGAAATCGGCATGGCTGTATATGGGGAATAAAAATGAAAGACCACAGCACATTGCGGCTCGCAAACCGCGTTAAAGACACATTGCAGCTTTGCCGGGAGTTTATCTCCCGTTCAACTGGATTCCATGCGTCGAACGGCCGTCGTGCCGTTCCGGTCGATCGGATCGTCCGGTTCATCCGGCCGGTCGCACCGTACACGCCTCGTTCGCTCTCTGCGTCACTGATACCCGTTCGTGCGGACAGGGGTGTGCATCCCCGCTCCCGCAGCTGAGCGTCGCGTTCCGATTTTTCGAGTAGTGCCGGTGGTGCCCACCCCCGACGTCATGATTGACGAAGGGAATTAAATAGCAGTCCGAAAGGAGAATGCTCATGTCAAGAATGATCGAAAAGATCGCGTGGTTCATCCAGGACCAGGACGGTGTGACGGCCATCGAATACGGCCTGATTGCCGCACTGATCGCGATCGGCATCGTCGTCGCGCTGACGACGATCGGTACGGATCTGAAGACCGTATTCAGCACGGTCGCCGCGGATCTGGACTCGATAGTAGCGGGCATCTGATGGATGGTACGGCAAGCGAATCATTCAACTCGTTTGTCTGCACCACACGGCATTAACGACATTCCTCGACGTATCGATGCACGGTCAACCGACCAGCCGGCACGCGAGGACCATGAAATTCACTACGCAAGGAGATCATCATGTCCAAGTTCATTCAACAAGCCAGCCGTTTCGTTCGTGACGAAGATGGTGTCACCGCCATCGAATACGGCCTGATCGCCGCACTGATCGCAGTCGGCATCATCCTCGCGCTGTCGACCATCGGGAAGGACCTCAAGACCGTGTTCAGCACGATCGCGGCCGACCTGGATTCGGCGGTAGCAGGCCTCTGATGGATCGTGCCGTGGGCGGCTCGGCCGGTGCAGCGTTCGAGCCGTCCCCGGCGATCTGATCAACCGGGAACCGGAGACCATCATGCGAGCCACGATGCGTGTCGTACGCCGCTGGATCAGCGACGAGCAGGGCGTGACGTCGATCGAATATGCATTGCTCGGCGCGATGTTCGCCGTCGCGGTGCTGGGTAGCGTCGTCACGCTGAAAGGCTCGCTTGCCGATACGTACGAGGTGATCGCAACGGCCGTCACGGCCGCGGTCGCCACCGCGCTGGCAATGGTTTCCTGATCCACCGATTCCATCGATTCGACTGCGAGGTTCGCCATGCTCCCTGTTGCGCCGCCTTACCCGGTTCCGTTGTGCGTGACGCTGCTCGCGGTCGCCGCGGCCAGCACGGACATCGCGACCCGCCGCATTCCGAACCGTCTCGTCCTGCTCGGCCTGGCCGGTGCGCTGGTTTCCCAGTGCATGTTGCACGGCGTCCTGGCCGGCGTACTCGGATGGCTCGCCGGTGCCGCGACCGGCTTCGCGCTGCTGTTGCCGTTCTACCTGTTGCGCGGCATGGCGGCCGGCGACGTGAAGCTGATGCTCGCGATCGGCGCGTGGGTCGGCGCGGAAATGACGTTTTACATCGTGCTGGCCACCTTCGTGGCCGGCGGGATCGGCGCCATCGCCTACGCGCTGCTGCGCGGGCGGATGCGCCAGATGTGGGCGAACGTGCGCGCATTGATTGCGCGGCGGCGCTCGCAAGGCGCGAGCGCCGAGGCCGCCGGCAGCCCCGTCGAAATCGCATCGGTCGGCACGCTGCCGTACGGCGTGGCGATCGCGGCCGGCACGCTGGGCATGCTGTTCGCATCGTGCGCATAGCGCGACGCATCCGCAACGAGGATGGAACGATCATGAACACGAACCACACCGAACCGAGACGCGACGCACAGGTGGCACGGCTGCCCGATCCGTTGCCGTCGCGGGAAGTGCATACGAAGCTGGGCGCCCAGTTGCCGGCGGCGCCGCGCTCGCTCGAGGAAACCGGGTTGAGCATGACGTTCGTCGCCGGCCTCGTGCTGAAGTCGACGCTGATGCTCGGGCGCCCGTCGTACGGCGACCTGGTCGAACGGCACTGCCTGCCGCTCGCGGTGCTCGACGACGTCTTCGCCTTCCTGGTGCGCGAGCATCTCGTCGAGCTCACCCATCGCGGCGCGACCGATCTCGACGTGACGTTCCGCCTGACCGACGCGGGCCGCGTGCTCGCGCTGGAAGAACGGTCGCGCAGCGGCTACAGCGGGCCCGCGCCGGTGACGCTCGATGCCTATCTCGAGTGCCTGAACGCGCATTCGGTACGCAAGCTGCACATCAGCCAGGACGAAGTGTGGGCGGCCTTCGAAGGCATCGTGATCGACACGTCGGTGCTCGATGCGGCGGCTGCCGCGCTGAACGCGGGCCGTCCGCTGCTGATCTACGGTCCGGCCGGCAGCGGCAAGACCTTCCTCGCCGAGCGGCTCGGCTCGCTGATGCACGGCCGCGTGCCGGTGCCGCACGCGATCTGCGCGGCCGGCGAAGTGATCCAGATGTACGACCCGCTCGTCCATGTCGACGCGGGCGTACAGTCCGGCGGCCAGTCGGTCGATCGCCGCTGGCGTCTGTGCAAGCGGCCGGTCGTGATGTCGGGCGGCGAACTGACGCTCGACGAGCTCGACCTGCGCCGCGATGAGGCCGCCGGCTTCTACCAGGCGCCGCCGCACATGAAGGCGAACATGGGCATGTACGTCGTTGACGATCTTGGCCGCCAGCGCGTCGAGCCGCGCGACCTGCTCAATCGCTGGCTGCGCCCGCTCGATCGCGGCGTCGATTTCCTGACGCTCGAATCCGGCAACCGCTTCGTGATGCCGTTCGACGTCTGGCCGGTGTTCTCGAGCAACCTGTCGCCGGACCAGCTTGGCGACGACGCGTTCCTGCGCCGCCTCGGTTCGAAGCTGCACGTCGGTGCGATGTCGATCGACGACTACCGTGCCGTGTACAACG
Organism: Burkholderia sp. Se-20378; assembly: GCF_017104665.1. Classification (NCBI taxonomy): domain Bacteria; kingdom Pseudomonadati; phylum Pseudomonadota; class Betaproteobacteria; order Burkholderiales; family Burkholderiaceae; genus Burkholderia; species Burkholderia sp. Se-20378. Next base: position 4,502 of record NZ_JAAGPG010000434.1, read on the forward strand.
CGGCCTGCGCATCGCTGGGACTCGTATCGGCGAGCGATGCATTCGACTACCTGCTGCATCGGCTGCACCTGCCGACCGGCAAGGCGTTTCTCGCCTGTTTCCCGGCGGACCTGCTGCGTCTCGTGGCTGCCGGCGCGCGTTACCGCGGCGATCCGCCCGAGGTGACGCACGACGCACTGTACGACGCGTGGGCGAGTTATTTCGGCGCGGCACCCGAACGTGACGGCAGCCATCCGCCGCCTGTCGAGCGCGGTGGCCGTACGTTCGTTACCGGTTGAGCCGTTTCTTTCACGATTCGTCGAGGAGCATTGCCATGAAAAACAGTCGAGCGGTCATGATGCTGGTCGTCGCGATGGTCGCGGGTCTTGCCGCGGTCGTGTTCGCGTCCCACTGGCTGGTGCAGACATCCACGAGTTCGGTCACGCCGGTCGCGGTGGCCACCACCGACCTCAACCTGGGCGAACCGCTCGGGCCGAACCAGATCCACATGGTCAGCTGGCCGTCGGGCAGCGTGCCCACCGGTGCGTTCACCGATACGAAGGGGCTCGAAGGGCGCGTCGTGCGCACCAGCCTGTCACGCGGCGAGCCGGTGATCGAGTCGAAGCTCGCGCCGGTCGGCACGAAGGGCGGGCTGTCCGCGGTCATCGCCGATGGCAGCCGCGCGATCACGGTGCGCGTGAACGACGTGGTCGGCGTCGCCGGCTTCGCGCTGCCGGGCAACTACGTCGACGTGATCGTCAACACGCAGGAACAGCAGGGCAAGACCGACGGGCAGAGCATCTCGAAGATCGTGCTCGAGCACATCCTCGTGCTCGCCGTCGCGCAGCAGGTCAGCCGCGACGACACGGCGCCGAAGGTGGTCAACGCGGTGACGCTGGAAGTCACGCCCGACCAGGCCGAACGCCTCGACCTCGCACGCAGCGTCGGCACGCTGTCGCTCGTGCTGCGCAACCAGGTCGACCAGAAGACGCTGAACACCGACGGCGCGACCAAGCTGACGCTGCTCGGCAAGGAGCCCGCACCCGAAGCGGCGCCCGCACCGGTCCGTGTGAAGACGGTCCGTGTGCACGTCGCATCGCACGCGGCGCCGGAAGTACGGCGCGACTGCGTCGGCGTGCTGACGGGCGTGAAGGGCAGCGTCGAGTGCTTCTGAATCAATTCACTGCAGCCACATAAACGGCCGCCGGCATCGCGCGGCGGCCCTGGAAGTCGATAACCGGCACGGCGCCGGTCTCTCGGGGGATCAGACGAAATGAAGATCAAACCGCAATGCACAGGTACCGGCCCGCTGCGGACGCGCGTGGCACGGGGCACGATGATGGCCGCGATCCTCTGTTCGGGATGGCTGACCGTTTATGGCGCACTCGCGCAGGAAGGCATCGAGTCGGCCGTGCTGACGAAGGGCGGCGCCAGCGCGCCGGCCGCGGTCGGCAAGGGGCCGATGCAGATGACGATCAGCATGGCGCCGGTTGCGGCCGCCGCACCCGCCGCATCGGCGGGGCCGCTGCGCGGACCGAACTGCGTCGGCGCCGTGCGCGAATCGACGAGTGTCAGCGTGCCGCTCGGCAAGTCGCTGCTGGTGCCGATGCCGGAGCCGGTCCGCAATCGGACGATCGGCAATCCGGCCGTCGCGCAGGCCACGATGGTATCGCCGCAGACGCTGTACATCCTCGGGCTCGCGGTCGGCACGACCAACATGATCGTGCAGGGCAGGAGCGGTGCATGTCGCGTGATCGACGTCGCGGTCGGCGCGGACGCCGGCGGCCTGCAGGCGTCGCTGACGCAGCTGATGCCGAACGAGCGCGACATCCATGTATCGACCGCCGCCGGCACGATCGTGCTGGCCGGCACCGTGTCCAGCTCGATGGCCGCGCAGCAGGCCGTGCAGATCGCCCGTGCGTATGGTGACAGCGCGGGCGATCCGGCGGGCGGCGGCAAGGCGGGCGGCGGGGTGCTCAACATGCTGAACGTCACGTCGCCGCAGCAGGTGATGCTCGAGGTGAAGGTGGCCGAGGTGTCGAAGACGCTGATCAACCAGATGGGCAGCGCGCTCAACATCCAGGGCGGGTTCGGTTCGTGGAGCGGCGCGCTGGTCAGCAACCTGCTCGCGGGCGTCGCAACCGGGATCGCGTTCAGCAAGGCGAACAACAAGCCGTTCAACCTCGCGGCCGACGCGCAGAACACCGACAACCTGGTCAAGATCCTCGCGGAGCCGAATCTCGTGACGATCAGCGGCCAGGAAGCGACGTTCCTCGCCGGCGGCAAGATCTTCATCCCGATCCCGCAAAGCAGCGGCAACGGCACGTCGTCGATCACGCTGCAGGAAGAGGAGTTCGGCGTCGCGCTGAAGTTCACGCCGACGGTGCTGGGCAACGGCCGGATCAGCCTGAAGGTCGCGCCGGAAGTGTCGGAGCTGTCGCAGACGGGCGTCACGCTGAGCGCGACCAACATTGGCGGTACGTCGATCCTGCCGCTGATCACGACGCGGCGCGCGTCGACGACGGTCCAGATGGGCGACGGCGAAACGTTCGCGATCGGCGGGCTGATCAAGGACAACGGGACCGGCGCGCTGAAGGCGCTCCCGGGTGTCGGCGAAATTCCCGTGCTCGGCGCGCTGCTCCGCAGTACCTCGTTCCAGCAGGACCGCACCGAGCTGATCTTCGTGATCACGCCGCACCTCGTGAAGCCGCTGCAGACCGCCGACGTGCCGCTGCCGACCGACAGCTTCTCGAAGCCGAACGAAGTCGATGTGTATGCGACGGGCAACATGGAAGGCCGCGGCGGCGTCCGCAAGCCGGGTGCACAACCGGCGAACGGCGCGGCAGCAGCACCGCAGGCACCGGCTCAAGCGCCCGCACCGGCGCCGCAATCGGAAGCGCCCGCCGGTCCGGC
>NZ_JAAGPG010000435.1:0-7377 GCF_017104665.1 Burkholderia sp. Se-20378
CCCCGCTTCGCGTGCGGTTGCGCCTGCGCGCACACGCGACGCCGCGGCGCCGGATTCCGAGACGCCGCCAGGCGGCGCGAGCCTCGCTGCCGCGCAGGCGCGCGTGGCCGATGCCGATCACTGAATTGCCCATCGATCGTGCCGCGCGCCGCGCGGCCGTTTCCGAACCTGTCTCCCAAACGATATGAACACTCCCGCTCCTACCGGTTTCCGTTGCGGCATGATCGCGATCGTGGGCCGCCCGAACGTCGGCAAGTCGACGTTGATGAACGCACTCGTCGGCCAGAAGATCAGCATCACGTCGCGCAAGGCGCAGACGACCCGCCACCGCATCACCGGCATCAATACGTTCGACGACGCGCAATTCGTGTTCGTCGATACGCCGGGTTTCCAGACCCGCCACAGCACCGCGCTGAACCGTTCGCTGAACCGCGCGGTCACGTCGACGCTCACCTCAGTCGACGTGATCCTGTTCGTGATCGAGGCCGGCCGCTTCGGGCCCGACGACCAGAAGGTGCTCGACCTGATCCCGCCCGGCATGCCGACGCTGCTGATCGCGAACAAGATCGACCGCGTGACCGACAAGGCGACGCTGTTCCCGTTCATGCAGCAGATGAGCACGCTGCGCGAATTCACCGAGCTCGTGCCGCTGTCGGCGCAGCGCCCGGAAGACATCAAGCGCCTGCTGGACACGATCAAGCCGTACTTGCCGGAAGGCGAGCCGATCTACGGCGAGGACGAGCTGACCGATCGCAGCTCGCGTTTCCTCGCAGCCGAAATCCTGCGCGAGAAGGTGTTCCGCTGGACCGGCGACGAACTTCCGTACACGAGCACCGTGCTGATCGACAAGTTCGAAGAGGAAGGGCGCCTGAAGCGCATCTTCGCGACGATCCTCGTCGAGCGCGATTCGCACAAGGCGATGGTGATCGGCAAGAAGGGCGAGAAGCTCAAGCAGATCAGCACCGAGGCGCGGATGGACATGGAGAAGCTGTTCGACGGCCCCGTGTACCTCGAGACCTTCGTGAAGGTGAAGAGCGGCTGGGCGGACAACGAGGCGGGGCTGCGCGCCTATGGGTACGAATGACGCGCTGACGTCGACTGAAGACGCGGTGACGGCCGGCGCGAACGACGCGCCGCTGCCGGCGCCGCCTGAACCGCCGCGCAAGGCGCGGCGCGCGACGTCTCGCACGTCCGATTTCCGTGTCGCCGAGCAGCCGGCGTACGTGCTGCACAGTTACCCGTATCGGGAAACGAGCCTGATCATCGACGTGCTGACGCGTGATCATGGCCGGCTCGCGCTCGTCGCGAAGGGCGCGAAGCGCCCGCACTCCGCGCTGCGCGGCGTATTGCAGACCTTCCAGCCGCTGCTGCTGTCCTGGTCCGGCAAATCCGAAGTGCGCACGCTGACGGGCGCCGAGTGGGTCGGCGGGATGCTGCCGCTCGGCGGCGACGGGCTGCTGTGCGGCTTCTACGCGAACGAGCTGCTCGTGAAATTCTGCGCGCGCGAAGATCCCCAGCCGCCGCTCTTCAATCATTACGTGCTGACTCTTACGCGCCTCGCACACGGCGAGCCCGCAGTGCAGGTGCTGCGCTCGTTCGAGCGCGTGCTGCTGCGCGAAACCGGCTACGCGATGGCGCTGAACCGCACGGTCGCACGCCGCGCGGTCGAGCCTGATCGTCGCTACGTGTTCGATCCCGAGCGTGGCGTGCGCAATGCGGACGATGAAGTCCCATCACACTGGCCGGTCATTTCCGGACAGACGTTGCTCGATATGGAGCAGGACGATTACCATCGAGCCCAGACGGTTGCGCAAAGCAAGACGCTGATGCGCTTCCTGCTGAACACCTATCTCGGCGGTACGCCGCTTGCCACGCGTCAGATCCTGATCGACCTGCAAAACCTATGAGCTTCTTCCTGACAACGCCCACCGCCATCGACCTCGGCGTGAACATCGACCACGTCGCGACGCTGCGCAATGTGCGCGGTACGACCTATCCCGATCCGATCCGCGCGGCGCTTGCCGCCGAAGAAGCCGGTGCGGATGCGATCACGCTGCACCTGCGCGAGGATCGCCGCCACATCGTCGACGCGGATGTGCGCAAGCTGCGCCCGCTGCTGAAGACGCGCATGAACCTCGAATGCGCGGTGACGGCCGAGATGCTCGATATCGCATGCGAAGTGCGCCCGCACGACGCGTGTCTCGTGCCGGAGAAGCGTGAGGAGCTGACGACCGAAGGCGGTCTCGATGTCGCCGGCCACTTCGAGGCCGTGCGTGCGGCATGCAAGCAGCTTGCCGACGTGGGCGTGCGCGTGTCGCTGTTCATCGACCCGGACGAGACGCAGATCCGTGCCGCGCACGAAGCGGGTGCGCCGGTGATCGAGCTGCATACGGGCCGTTACGCCGAAGCGCACGACGAAGCCGAGCAGCAGCGCGAATACGAGCGCATCGTCACGGGCGTTCAGGCCGGCGCGCAGCTCGGCCTGAAGGTCAATGCCGGTCACGGCCTGCACTACACGAACGTGCAGCAGATCGCCGCGATCGACGGTATCGTCGAACTGAACATCGGCCACGCGATCGTCGCGCATGCGATTTTCGCGGGCTGGGACAACGCGGTGCGCGAAATGAAGGCGATCATGGTCGCCGCGCGCGTTGCCGCGCTGCACGGCGGCGCACGCTGAAGATGAAGTGCCGCCGCGCGTCGCGCGTCATGCCCGACCTGGTCCGGCCGGGTCGCACCGGCGAGTACTGACATGGCGATCTACGGCATCGGTACCGATATCGCCCAGGTGAGCCGCATCGCGGCCGTGCTCGAACGCACGGGCGGCCGGTTTGCCGAAAAAGTGCTGGGCCCCGACGAACTGCGCGTGTTCCATGCGCGCCGTGCCCGCTCCGAGGCGCGCGGCATCGCGTTCCTCGCGACGCGCTTTTCCGCGAAGGAAGCGTTCTCGAAAGCGATCGGGCTCGGCATGCACTGGCCGATGACGTGGCGTGCGTTGCAGACCCTCAACCACCCGAGCGGCGAGCCGTACGTGGTCGCGTCGGGCGAGCTGGCCGACTGGCTTGCCGCCCGCGGCATCACGGCGCGCGTGACGGTCAGCGACGAACGCGACTACGCGGTGTCGTTCGTGGTTGCCGAGACGGACGCCGCGCCTGCACCTGTTTCCCGAACCTCCTCCTGACGGAATTCCCGATTCGATGAAAACGACTCCCGGCCCGGTCATGCTCGACGTCGTCGGCACGGCCCTGTCGCGCGACGATGCGCGGCGTCTCGCGCATCCGAATACCGGCGGCGTGATCCTGTTCGCGCGGCATTTCCAGAACCGCGCGCAACTGACCGCGCTGACCGACTCGATCCGCGCGGTGCGCGAAGACATCCTGATCGCCGTCGATCACGAAGGCGGGCGCGTGCAGCGTTTCCGCACCGACGGCTTCACGGTGCTGCCTGCGATGCGCCGCCTCGGCGAGCTGTGGGATCGCGACGTGCTGCTCGCAACGAAGGTCGGCACGGCCGTCGGCTACATCCTGGCCGCCGAGCTGCGCGCATGCGGAATCGACATGAGCTTCACGCCCGTGCTCGACCTCGACTACGGGCACTCGAAAGTGATCGGCGATCGCGCGTTCCATCGCGATCCGCGCGTCGTCACGCTGCTCGCGAAGAGCCTGAACCACGGGCTGTCGCTCGCCGGGATGGCGAACTGCGGCAAGCATTTCCCCGGGCACGGCTTCGCGGAGGCCGACTCGCACGTCGCGCTGCCGACCGATGACCGCACGCTCGACGCGATTCTCAAGCAGGACGTCGCGCCGTACGACTGGCTCGGCTTGTCGCTGTCGGCGGTGATTCCCGCGCACGTGATCTACACGCAGGTCGACAAGCGGCCGGCCGGTTTCTCGCGCGTATGGCTGCAGGACATCCTGCGCGGGCGGCTCGGCTTCACGGGCGCGATCTTCAGCGACGACCTGTCGATGGAGGCTGCGCGCGAAGGCGGCACGCTCACGCAGGCGGCCGACGCCGCGCTCGCGGCCGGTTGCGACATGGTGCTCGTCTGCAACCAGCCGGACGCGGCCGAGGTCGTGCTGAACGGGCTGAAAGCGCGGGCAACGGACGAGTCGGTACGACGCATCAAGCGGATGCGTGCGCGCGGCAAGGCGCTCAAGTGGGACAAGCTGATCGCGCAACCCGAGTACCTGCAGGCGCAGGCGCTGTTGAGCAGCGCACTGGCCTGAGCGGGGAGAGGATGGCGCGATCTGCGCCATTCCGGTCACCGAAACAAAAAGCCGCGCAATTGCGCGGCTTTTTTTATGGACTACTGCCGGTGCGAACCGGACGGTTTCAGGAATCAGGCAGGTCGGTGAAGCGAGTATTGATGCAACTAACGGTCAAGCCTTGCCAGTGCCTGCGAACATTGCCGACCGCTCAGTTCACCTTCATTCGCTGCAGCTTGTTGTACAGCGTCTTCGGGCTGATGCCGAGCAGCGTTGCCGCGCGGTGGCGCGTGCCGCCGACTGCGTCGAGCGTCGCGCGGATCAGCAGATCCTCGACGTCGGACAGCGGCGTGCCGACCTTGATCTGCACGCTGCTGCCGTTCAGCGCGGCGCCAGCCGAGAAGCTCGGCTCGCCTGCGCGCAGCGTCTCGATGAAATCGCCCGATGCATCGTACGCGAAGCGCACACGCTCCTGCAGTTCGCGCACGTTGCCCGGCCACTCGTAGGACAGGCACTCCCGCACGAAACCTGGTGCCGCGCGCTTGTCGGTCGTGCTGCGGCCGGTTGCGCGCGCGTCGCGGTTCAGTTCGTCGATCAGCGCGTCCGTGATCGCGAGCGCGTCGCCGTCGCGTTCGCGCAGCGGCGGCATCGTGATCGATGCCGCATCGAGGCGCAGCCAAAGGTCCTCGCGCAGCGTGCCGTTCGCGACCGCTTCGCGTGCCGGGCGGCGCGTCGTCGCGATCAGCCGGAAATCGCTCGTGATCGAGCTCGTGCCGCCGATCCGCATGAAGTTCTGCGAATCAAGCGCATGCAGCAGTGCTTCCTGCAGCACGAGCGGCAGTGCGGTGATTTCGTCGAGGAACAGCGTGCCGCCGCCGGCCTGTTCGAACAGGCCCGATTCGCGGCGCTCTGCGCCGTCGAACGCGCCGCGCTCATGGCCGAACAGCACGCTGTCGAGCGATGCGCCATGCCGGCCGGCATGCGCGATCGTCCGGCAGTCGAACGACACGAACGGCCCCTTGCGGCGCCGGCTCAGGTCGTGCAGCGTACGCGCGGCCAGCTTCTTGCCGGTACCGGCTTCGCCCGAGAACAGGACGGCCGTTTCGGTGCGCGCGTTGTGCTCGATCATGTCGTACACGTGCTGCATCGCGTCGCTGCGGCCGACCAGTGCGCCGAAGCGGCCGAGGTGGCGCAGCGACGCGCGCAACGACTGCACTTCGTCGATCAGTTCGTAGGGGCGCGGGATTCGCGCGAGCAGGCTGCGCAGGCGCGGAATGTTGATCGGCTTGAGCAGGTAGTCCCAGATGCCGTGACGCAGGCCCTCGATGGCGCTCTCGACCGTCGCATTGCCCGTCAGCACGATGACGGGCAGCGAGCCGTTCGGCTGTTGCTGCGGCAGGTGCTGGAGCAGGTCGAACCCGCTGCCGTCCGGCAGGTTCAGGTCGACGAGAACGACATCGGGAATCGAGCGGCCAAGCGCCGTGCGCGCTTCGGCGAGCGACGTGGCCGTGTCGACCGAGAAGCCGTCCGCGGCGAGCAGCGCGGTGAGGCCGGACAGACTGTTGGGATCGTCTTCGACAATCAGGGCGTGTGGCATGGTGGACGCGAGTCGAGTCAAGAGAGGCGGGCTGTCGGCCAACGGGGCCGCAGCCGCATGTCAGATTAAAAACTGATTTTATGCCCCGCTGAACGCGTAACGAGCATTATTTCTCCGGCGCTATAAAACAGTTACCGATGATACAAATTGAATATCTTTACCGGTGGATTTTGTGCTTTACATGAGCCTGACTCCCGCCCGGTTGTTGGCGCCGGACAAACAAAAAGCGCCCCGAAGGGCGCTTTGTTCGATGCGGGTATCGCTGGCGATTACGCGCGGCTGCGGTATTCGTTCGTACGCGTATCGATTTCGATCTTGTCGCCGGTGTTGCAGAACAGCGGCACTTGCAGTTCGAAGCCCGTTGCGAGCTTCGCGTTCTTCAGCACCTTGCCCGACGACGTGTCGCCCTTGACTGCCGGTTCCGTGTAGGTGATCTCGCGAACGAGGACCGTAGGCAGTTCGACCGAGATCGCCTTCTCGTTGTAGAACACGACTTCGCAAGCCATGCCGTCTTCGAGGTAGTTCAGCGCTTCGCCCATCATTTCCGCTTCGACTTCGAACTGGTTGTAGTCGGCGTCCATGAACACGTACATCGGATCGGCGAAGTACGAGTACGTCACTTCCTTGCGGTCGAGCACGACGACGTCGAACTTGTCGTCAGCCTTGTAGACCGCTTCCTGACCTGCGTTCGTCAGCAGGTTCTTCATCTTCATCTTGACGACGGCGGAGTTACGGCCCGACTTGTTGTATTCAGCCTTGGCGATGACCCATGCGTCGCTGCCGATCTGCACGACGTTGCCTACGCGGAGTTCCTGTGCGGTTTTCATAAAAAACTGTCCTGATCAAATCAAATAAATAGGTGCCTGAGCGTTGCGCAACGGCTGACGGCGCAAGCGGTGCGTTCCGGTGGACGCCAAAAGCGAGCGCTTGCCTGGTCAGCCGTCGGATAACCGCTTATTTTAACTGAGATTTTGCGTATTCCGCCAGCTTTCCGGCGAGATCGCCGACGGCCGCGAGCGCATCGGCCCAGCGGGCGGCGTTGGCGTCCAGCGCGGCGCGGTGCTGCCAGAAATCGGCCCAGTCGGGCGTGCCGACGCCGTTCCACGCGTGCCAGAACCGCTCGAGGGCCGCGCGCGGGGCATCGGCGAGGCCGGCCGACAGGTGCGCGAGCGCGGCGTCGAGCTTCGGCAGGTGCACGTCGTCGGCCTGCGGGTAGATGTGCCACACGAACGGCTTGCGGGCCCACTGCGCCCGCACGAACGAATCCTCGCCGCGTACGAAATTGACGTCTGCCACCCACAGCAACGGATCGTAGTCGGCCTGGGGGACGAACGCGAGCCCGTGCGCAGCGAGGTTACCGCTGCGCGCATGCGTGCCCGCGCCGAACGACTCGACCCCGAAAAAACGTGCGACGGCAGGTGCCACGCGGCCGGCCGGCACGAGTGCGACGACCGGCGACGGGCCGTCGCGCCATTGCGCGAGCAGCGCGTCGACGGCCGGATTCCCGTACCCGAACAGGCCGCCGCCGGTCGTGCCGGTGGCCGGCGGCGCGCCGCCGGGACCGGCAGAGCGTCG
>NZ_JAAGPG010000436.1:0-7103 GCF_017104665.1 Burkholderia sp. Se-20378
TCCGCGAACGGGCGATCGGTCGCGGCGCGGATGGCTTCGACTTCGTTCGCGCCCGAGCGCGCCGGCATTCGACGCGGCGGCGACCATCGCGGTCGTGGTCGCGCCGACCATCGGCGCCTGCACGAGCGGCAGGCGCAGGCCGAAGCGTTCGGAAAAGGGCGTGGAAAACAGACGGGCAGACATGGCGAATCCTTCGATGACGATGCGCGAAAGCGCTTTGTAAAGGCCGGCACATCGACTCTATCGAAGCGGCGCAGCGCCGAAAAATGAATAATCGAGATCGAAACGATCGCTGCGCGAGAAGCGGGCGCGTGCCCTGCACCGTCACACGATCGGTGGCACACTAGGCCGCCTCTTCCAACCCGGGGCGCGCATCGCTCACCCCGTTCGCCAGGAGTTCAGAACGTGACTGCCCAATGGATCGACATCCCCGCCGGTAACGACAGCTTCGGCGGCTATCTCGCGCTGCCCAAGCGCGGCAAAGGCCCTGCCGTCATCATCATCCAGGAGATCTTCGGCGTGAACTCGCACATCCGCGCGGTCGCCGACCAGTACGCGTCCGACGGCTTCGTCGCGCTCGCGCCGGACGTGTTCTGGCGCACGCAGCCGCGCGTCGAGCTGACCTACGAAGGCGCGGATCGCGACAAGGGCATCGAGCTGATGAAAAAGACCGACGTGGGTCTCGCGGTCGCGGACATCGGCGCGGCAGCCGATGCATTGCGCGCACGCCCCGAAGTGGCCGGCAAGGTCGCCGCGATCGGCTACTGCTTCGGCGGCCAGCTCGCGTACCGCGCGGCCGCGACCGGCAAGATCGACGCGGCGGTGGCCTACTACGGCGGCGGCATCCAGAACGCGCTCGACCTCGCCGGCAAGGTCACGCAGCCGATCCTGTTCCACTACGCGGAAAACGACCACGGCATCCCGCTCACGGCCGTCGACCAGGTGAAGGCCGCATTCGCCGGCCACGACCATGCGTCGTTCCACGTGTATCCGGGCGCCGAGCACGGCTTCAACTGCACGGACCGCGCGTCGTACAACCAGCGCGCGTCGGCGCTCGCGCACGGCCGCACGCTGACCTTCCTCGCCGAGCACCTCTAAAAACGGCCGGCCGCGGGCCCCGCGCACCGGGCCCGCGTTATGCTGCTGTCATCGCCACGAGTCACAACGGGGGTGACTGCGATGCACTCGGACTATCTCGCGCATGACGCGATCGGCCTCGCCACACTGGTACGCGAACGCAAGGCGAGCCCGCGCGAACTGCTCGACGCCGCGATCGGCCAGGCCGAAGCGGTCAACAGCGCGATCAACGCGATCGTGCTGCAGGACTACGAAGCCGCACGCCAGCGTGCGGTCGCCACACCCGACGGCGGCGCCGACGCGCCGTTCGCCGGCGTTCCGTATCTCGTGAAGGATCTCGGCGCAGCGGTCGCCGGGCTGCCGCTGTCGATGGGCAGCCGGCACTACCGGTATTTCGTGCCCGCCGACGATTCGCCGGTGATCGCGCGCAGCCGCGCAGCCGGCCTCAACGTGTTCGGCAAGACCAACACGTCGGAAATCGGCCAGATGCCGTACACGGAACCCGAACTGTTCGGCGCATGCCGCAACCCGTGGAATCTCGATCACACGCCCGGCGGCTCGAGCGGCGGCGCGGCGGCGGCGGTCGCGGCCGGCATCGTGCCGATCGCGCATGCATCCGACGGCGGCGGCTCGATCCGCATTCCGGCGTCGTGCTGCGGGCTGTTCGGCCTGAAGCCGAGCCGCAACCCGGTACTCGTCGACCTGCCGTCGAACGGCGAGCTGGTCGTCCAGCATGCGGTCACGCGCAGCGTGCGCGACAGCGCGCTGCTGCTCGACGTGACGACCGGCCAGACCTTGCCGGCCGGCGCGCCCGGCACGTTTCTCGGCGAACTCGACACGCCGCCCGGCCCGCTGCGGATCGGCCTCGTGCTCGACCCGATGCTCGCACCGGCACTCGCCGACGACACGCGCGCGGCGCTCGACGACGCAGCCGCGCTGCTCGAATCGCTCGGCCACCATGTCGAGCCGGCGACGCTGCACGTCAACTACGCGCGTGCGGCCGAAACCTTCCTCACGCTATGGGCGACGATCGCCGAGGAGATGGTGCTCGGTGCACGCGCGCTGACCGGCCGCACGCCGAAGCGCGGCGAATTCGAAGCCGCGACGTGGGCGATGGCCGTGGTCGGCCGGCGCCTCGCACGCACGCGCCTGCCGGACGTGCTCGAATGGCAGCGCCAGCTCACCGTGCAGGTGGCCGGCCTCGTGTCGCGCTACGACGCGATCCTGTGCGCGTCGCTCGCGGGCCCGCCGGTGAAGATCGGCGAATTGCAGCCGACGCCGTTCGAAGCGGCGCAGATGAAGGTGCTCGCCGCGCTGCCGGTGAAGCCGCTACTGAAGGAAATGCTCGCGAAGTCGTCGGAAAAGGCGTTCACGTGGGCCGGCTGCACCGAGCTGTTCAACCTGACCGGCCAGCCGGCGATGTCGGTGCCGCTCTACTGGAACGCACGCGGGCTGCCGATCGGCGTGCAGTTCGCCGCGCGTCACACCGACGACGCGCTGCTGCTCCGGCTCGCCCGGCAGCTCGAACAGGCGCGGCCGTGGTTCGAGCGCCGCCCGCCACTGATGCAGGCGCAGCGCTGACGCCCGCGGCCGCGCTCCGCAGTCATCGAAAAAAAGCCCCGCCGGCATCACCGGCGGGGCTTTTTCGCATGCAATCGCGTAAGCGCGCTTACACGACCAGCCGTTCACAGATCGTCCGCGTCGCGGCCGCCGTGTTCAGCGTGTAGAAGTGCAGACCCGGCACGCCCGCGTCGACCAGACGCTGGCACAGGCTCGTGACGACGTCCGCGCCGAACGCACGGATCGACTCGCGATCGTCGCCGAAGCTCTCGAGCCGGCGCGCGACCCAGCGCGGCACTTCGGCGCCGCACATCTCGGAGAAGCGCATCAGCTGCGAGAAGTTCGTGATCGGCATGATGCCCGGCACGATCGGCACCTCCACGCCCAGCTTGCGCGCATCGTCGACGAAGCGGAAATACGCGTCGGCGTTGAAGAAGTACTGCGTGATCGCGGAATTCGCGCCGGCTTTCACCTTGCGCGCAAAATTCTCGAGATCGGCCTTCGGCGAGCGCGCTTGCGGGTGGTACTCCGGATAGCCGGCAACCTCGATGTGGAACCAGTCGCCATGCTCGGCACGGATGAAGCTGACGAGTTCCGACGCATAGCGCAGTTCGCCGACTTCGCCCATCCCCGACGGCAGGTCGCCACGCAGCGCGACGATGTGACGGATGCCGTACGAGCGGTACTGGTCGAGGATCGCGCGCAGGCTGTCGCGCGACGAACCGATGCACGACAGGTGCGGCGCGGCCTCGAGGCCGTCCTTCTGCATGTCGAGCACCGTATCGAGCGTGCCCTGCTGCGTCGAACCGCCGGCGCCGAACGTGCAGGAAACGAATTTCGGCTTCAGCGGCAGCAGCTGCGCACGCGTGGCGCGCAGCTTCTCGACGCCTTCCGCCGTTTTCGGCGGGAAGAATTCAAACGAGAGTTCGATCGGTTTCATGATTCGAAGAGGTCAGCCGATGTCGCGCTGACCGAAGATCAGGGCGGACAGCAGCCACGACACGATGCTGTACAGGATCGAACCGAAGAACGCGGACCAGAAGCCCGACACCTCGAAGCCCTTCAGCAGCGACGACGCGAACCAGAAGCACAACGCGTTCACGACGAGGATGAACACCCCGAGCGTGACGATCGTGACGGGCAGCGTCAGCAGGATCAGCACCGGACGGATCACCGTGTTGATCAGGCCGAGCACGACCGCGATGATCAGCGCCGTGCCGAAGCTCTTGATGTGGATCGACGGCACGAGGTACGTGATGATCAGCAGCGCGAGCGCGTTGATGACCCAGGTGAGGATGACGCTCATGGAGTGCTCCGGTTCGGTTGTCGATCGGTACGATCAGTGGCCGCCGCCGGCTGCCGCGGGTGCCCGAAGGCACGCCGCGACAGCCGGCGATCCCGCGCCGTGCCACCGTACCGGGTGCGCGTCGGCGACGCGCGCACGGCACCGCGGCAGCGGCACGTCGGATCAGTAGCGGTAGTGGTTCGGCTTGAACGGACCGTCCTTCTGCACGCCGATGTACGAAGCCTGTTCGTCCGACAGTACGGACAGGTTCGCGCCGATGCGCGCCAGGTGCAGGCGCGCGACCTTTTCATCGAGATGCTTCGGCAGCACGTACACCTTGTTCTCGTACTCGTTGCCGCGCACGAACAGCTCGATCTGCGCGAGCGTCTGGTTCGCGAACGAGTTCGACATCACGAACGACGGGTGGCCGGTCGCGCAGCCGAGGTTCACGAGGCGGCCTTCCGCCAGCAGGATCACGCGCTTGCCGTCCGGGAAGATGATGTGGTCGACCTGCGGCTTGATGTTTTCCCACTGGTACTGGCGGGTCGACGCGACGTCGATTTCCGAGTCGAAGTGACCGATGTTGCAGACGATCGCGTTGTGGCGCATCGCCTTCATGTGATCGTGGCCGATCACGTGGAAGTTGCCGGTGGCCGTCACGAAGATGTCGGCCTTGTCGGCTGCGTATTCCATCGTCACGACGCGGTAGCCTTCCATCGCCGCCTGCAGTGCGCAGATCGGGTCGATTTCGGTGACCCACACGGTGGCGCCCAGGCCGCGCAGCGATTGCGCGCAGCCCTTGCCCACGTCGCCGTAGCCCGCGACGACCGCGACCTTGCCCGCGATCATCACGTCGGTCGCGCGCTTGATGCCGTCGACCAGCGATTCACGGCAGCCGTACAGGTTGTCGAACTTCGACTTCGTGACCGAATCGTTCACGTTGAACGCCGGGAACGGCAGGCGGCCGTCCTTTTCCATCTGGTACAGGCGGTGCACGCCGGTCGTGGTTTCTTCGGTCACGCCCTTGATGTGCGCGAGGCGCGTCGAGTACCAGGTCGGGTCCGCGTCGAGGTGCTGCGCGATCGACTTGTACAGTGCGACTTCTTCCTCGTTGGTCGGCTTCGCGATCACCGAACGGTCCTTCTCGGCCTTCGCGCCGAGGATCAGCAGCAGCGTTGCGTCGCCGCCGTCGTCCAGGATCATGTTCGCGAATTCGCCGTTCGGCCATTCGAAGATGCGGTGCGAGAATTCCCAGTATTCGTCGAGCGATTCGCCCTTGAACGCGAACACCGGCGTGCCGGCTTCGACGATCGCGGCAGCGGCGTGGTCCTGCGTCGAGAAGATGTTGCACGAGGCCCAGCGGACGTCCGCGCCGAGCGCCTTCAGCGTCTCGATCAGCACGCCGGTCTGGATCGTCATGTGCAGCGAACCGGCGATGCGCGCGCCCTTCAGCGGCTGCTGTGCCTTGTATTCGTCACGGATCTGCACGAGGCCCGGCATTTCGGTCTCGGCGATGTTCAGTTCCTTGCGGCCCCAGCCGGCCAGCGCCATGTCGGCGACGACGTAATCGTTGGAAGCTTTGGAATCGATAATGGCGTTCATCACGCCCTCCTTTCTAAAAAGTTTCTAGATTGGTGACGTGAGCGCCGTTCAGGAAGCGGGGCCGACGCGGTTGTGCCGCACGACTGCTTGGTGAAGCCTTCCGAGCCTGGCGGACGCAGAGTGGTCCGTCGCAACGCTCCTCGGAAAGCGGAGAGGATTGTAGCAAATCGGCGCGCGGAATGCGCAAGGACCGCGCACGGCGCACCGACGGCGCAAGCGCGCGGCGTCGGCGCGCGCCGCCGTCAAGAAAGGGTCAGGACTCCGCGCCGACCCACGCCTGTTCGCGCAGCCGCGCGCGCAGGCGCGCGACGGCCTGGCTGTGCAGCTGGCACACGCGCGATTCGCTCACTTCGAGCACCGCGCCGATTTCGCGCAGATTCAGACCCCGTTCGTAGTACAGCGACATCAGCAGCTTCTCGCGCTCCGGCAGCCGCTCGATCGCCTCGACGAGCGCTTCGCGCAGGTGGTCGTCGAGCAGCGCCGACAGCGGATCGGCGTGATCGACGCGGTAGCGGTCGAGGAACGGCTCGTCGTCGGCCGCGCGGTCGAAATCCTCGTAATAGATCAGCTGGCTGCCGTGCAGGTCCTGCAGCATCCCCTGGTATTCGTCGAGCGGCATGTTCAGGTGCTGCGCGATCTCGGTCTCGCTCGCCGAGCGGCCGAGATTCTGCTCGACCTGGTGCACCGCGTGCTCGACCTCGCGCGACGTCTTGCGCAGGCTGCGCGGCAGCCAGTCGTTGCTGCGCAGCTCGTCGAGCATCGCGCCGCGGATACGCTGGGTCGCGTACGTCTCGAACTGCGCGCCCTGGTCTTCCTTGTAGCGGCCGGCCGCGTCCATCAGGCCGATCATGCCGGCCTGGATCAGGTCGTCGAGGTCGACGCTCGCCGGCATCTTCGCGACGAGCTGCAGCCCGAGGCGACGCACGAGCGGCGCATATTGCGCGAGCACGTCGGCCTGGGACATCTTTCCTTGAGCGTTGTACATCATGGCTCTCTCCTTCCGGTGGCGCTCACGCGGCGTGTGCCGCGCCCGCCTCATACGACGGCTTGCCGCCCGCGTGCACGGCGCGGCCCGCACCCGAACGCGGGCGCATCGGCCAGTACAGCAGGTCGGCGGCAATCTGCCGGCAGTCGCGCGCGGCGGCCGACGACGGGAACGCATCGACCACGACCCGCATCAGCTCGCGTGCGTGCTCGACGAGCGGATCGGCGCTCACGCAGCCCGCGTCGGCGATCGACACGGTCAGGTAGCGGCTCGCGACGCCCGCGAGGTTGTCGAACGCGACCTTCGCGTCCGCATGGCTGCCGACGTGATTGGTCAGCACGCGGAACTGCGCGAACGCATGCGCGAAATGCAGCCGCTTCATGCACGCGTACGCCTCGGTGATCGCCTGCGCGGCGACCCGCGTGACGACCAGCACGTCGTGCGCTTCGCGGGCGAGCGCCGAGAACGAACCGTCGGCGCCGAGCTGCGCGTCGACGAGGACGATGTCGGCCGGCCCGTCGATGAAATCGCTCAGTTGCGCATCGGTGTAGCCGGTGCGGTCGAGCAGATCGGAAGAACGTCGGGTAGGGAAAA
>NZ_JAAGPG010000437.1:0-7173 GCF_017104665.1 Burkholderia sp. Se-20378
ATGCCCGCGTTCGACACGAGGATGTCGACCGAGCCGAACGTTTCGGCCACCTTGTCGATACCGCTGTTCACGGCTTCCTCGTTCGTCACGTCCATCGCGACGCCGATCGCCTTGCCGCCCGCCTTGATGATCTCGTCGGCAACGGCGTTCGCGCCGTCCTGGTTCAGGTCGGCGATCGCGACGGCCGCGCCCGCTTTCGCGAGCTCGAGCGCGATTTCCTTGCCGATGCCGCTCGCGGCGCCCGTGACGACTGCGGTCTTGCCATTCAGGTTACTCATGTTCGAATTCCCGTGGTGAAAGGATTGACAGGGAGAAAGGACTGCGGACGTGTTACTGAGCCAGGTAATCGTAGACGACTTCGCCGAGGCCCAGTGTCAAATCTGCGACCAGGTGGCGGGCTTCGACGATTTCGAGCACGGGCAGATCGGCCACGGGCGCGAGTGCGTGCGGCGCCAGCTCGAGTGATGCGGGGCCCGTCCATGCGCCCTTCATCTTGATGTCCTGCATGTAGTAGCGCACGAGTTCGCAGACGCGCGCGGTGCCGTCGACGTGCGGGATGATCTTCAGCAGGAAATTGGGGCCGGCGAGACGCTTGGTCTGCTCGTCGATGTCGAGCTCCTTGTGCTTGTAGCCCATCGTGCCGGTGGCGACGCGCACCTTGCCGTAGTCGAGCGTGCCGAGGATGTGGTCGGTGTTCACGTGCAGCGTGGGCGACGCGAGCTTCTTCGGGAAGCCCCACAACTCGCGGCCGCCGGCGATCGGCGGGTGATCGTCGAGATACATCGCGAGCGTATAGCCGCCCGGCTGGCCGTTGTACTCGACGGGAATCACCTGACCGCTTTCGGTGTAGTCGCCGAAGCCGGTCGAATCGGCCATGCGAATGAATTCGTAATGCACGAGCGGCTCGGTGACCTGCAGCGGCTCGGGGACGATTTCGCGGAGGCGGTCCGGATCGGTGCGATACGTGATGATCAGAAACTCACGATCGACGAAACGGTAAGGGCCCATCGGGAAGGCAGGGCTGGTCAACGGCATCGCAAACGCTTTCGATCGGACATCGCTGGGTTTCATGCGGACTCCTTGTTGTTGATCGCTTCGTGGGTGAGTGCTCGTAAGCTCGTAATGCTATGCCTGTGCGTTACCGTTGTGCGATGCCGCATTTGGAATTAATTGTTGCCGATTTCGAAGCATTCGCAGCGTAAATATTGAGATGAATGACGGAAACGGCGTGGACGGCACCCGGCGTCCCGATGTTTGCACACGTCGATGACGTCACGATGTGAAAAAGGTGAGTCTTTACGGGATGCAGGGTGAGCCTTTCCGGGAGACGGTCGCGCGGGAATGTGACAATTTCGTGAACTTGTGTTGCAGTGCAGGCTCTAAGTGCGTTCGCCGCGGCGGGCTTCGTCGCGCGCGGCCGCCCATTAAGCATCGCTTAAGCGGGTGCGCCTTAGCATCGTTCGTATCAGGCCGGGCAACCGGCCGATTTTTTACGCCCCACGCAACCGGATTCATGCAGACCCTCAATCTCACCCTCTTTTCCGCCATCAACGCCGGGGTTGCGCCGCAGCCGGGCGTTGCCCGCCTCGCCATCTTCGCCGCCGACTGGCTCGTCTATGCGTTGCCCGCGATGCTGCTGCTGACCTGGATCTTCGGCGCACGCCCGACGCGGCGCCAGGCGATTGAAGCCGGCGTCGGCGTGTGCGTGGCGATCGTGTTCGCACAGGTCATCGGACATTTCTGGTTCTCGCCGCGCCCGTTCATGGCCGGCGTCGGCACGCAACTGATTCCGCACGCGCCGGACAGCTCGTTTCCGAGCGATCACATGACGTTCGCGTGGAGCATGGCGGTCGGGCTGATGCTCGGCGGCACGACCCGGCTCACCGGGTTCGTGATGGCCGCGATGGCCGCGGCGATTGCATGGGGACGTATCTATGCGGGCGTGCACTGGCCGTTCGACATGGCGGGCGGCGTGCTGGTCGGCACGGCCGGCGCGCTGGCCGCGCACCTGTACGGGCAACGCGTGACCGCGCTGCTCGAACGGTTCGGCGATTCGGTGCATGCAGTCGTGATGGGCCGCCGGCACGCGCCGTAAGCGGCAGGAGATCGGGCAGGACGCCGTCAGCCGGGCGTCTTGGCCGATTCGGCCGAGGCGGACGGGCCGCCGCCCGCATCGTGCAGTTCAGGTGTATCGGCCGGGTGTTGCGCGGCGTCGCGGTCGAGTGCGCTTTCCTTCAGGATCGCGCACATCGCGACGAACAGCGCGAGTACCACCGCGGCAAGGCCGCAATAGCCGGCGATCTTCAGGTTGCGAAGGAACGGCGACGCGTGGCTTTCTTTTGTCATGACCGGGCGCTCCTGGGCGGGCTGCGGCGGCTGTCGCCCGACAGCGGCGTCGCTCCCACAGATATATACCAGTCGCGATAGCGGTGCCAAGCCCGCTGGTGCGCCGACGCCACGATTGTGACATCGGCCGGTCAACCTCAATCGGGTACCCCATTGCCGGGTACCTGCTCCCGTCAGTCTTCCAGCGTTTCGTGCACGGCCGCCGCGCCGCGCTTCCAGTAGGCCGCCGCGCGGATGCGCGACTTGTCGACGCCGCGCTCGCCGGTCAGGTGCTGGCGTACCGCGCGCATCGACAGCGCTTCGCCCGCTGCCCATACGTAGCCGTCGCCGGACGGCGGCAGCGGCAGGTCGCGCACGGCATGCAGCAGCACGTCGCCGTCCGCCGCGTCGGCTTCGGCGCGGAAGCGCCAGATTTCATGCACGTCGGCGCGCGTGTCGAACGCGATCTGCGCGGTGCGGTCCGCGACTTCCATCACGACGGCCACGCGCGCACCGGCCGGCAATTCCTCGAGACGCCGCGCGACCGCCGGCAGCGCCGTATCGTCGCCGATCAGCAGGTGCCAGTCGAAACCGGTCGGGACGACGAACGAACCGCGCGGGCCGCCGATGCCGAGCCATTGGCCGACACGTGCCTGGGCGGCCCACTGCGACGCGGGGCCCGGGTGGTTCAGCACGAATTCCAGATCGAGTTCGCCGGCGGCGCGGTCGAAGCGGCGCGGCGTGAAGTCGCGCGCGACCGGCTTCGGTTCGCCTTCCGGAAACTCGGGACCGTTCGCGCCGAGCGTCGGCAGCACGGGCCGTTCAGCGCCGGGCGGCGGGAAAAATACCTTCACGTGGTCGTCGAACGACGCGGATTCGAAATCCGCGAGATCGGGGCCGCCGAGCGTGACGCGCAGCAGGTGCGGCGTCACGGTGTGCACGCGCAGGACTTGCAGCAAGCGGAACTTGAGGGTGTGGCGCACGCGGGTCACGGTGCGGTCGGATGTGTTCTGCATCAATCCGTTCTCCTTAGGGTTGGACGGGGCGGCGCGCATCACGCGCCGGTGCCGCCTTCGATTTCGGCCGTCGCGCGGCGCATGATGGCCGCGATGCGGCGCTGTTCGTCGGCGTTGGCGGCGCTCTTGTGCAGCAGCGCGCGCTTGAGTGCGAGGCGCGCCTCGACGAACTCCGGCAGCCAGCCTGCTTGCACGTCGTCCTGCGTTTCGTTGCCCGCCGATTCCCCGGCGAACGCGCGGCGCATGAACTCCATCTTGCGCGCGAGGTGCGTGAGGCGGGCGAACAGCGTGTCGACGCGTTCGCGCTGGGTGTCGAGATGGGCGCGGCCGGCGTCGGTCAGCGCATAGCGCTTGCGGTTGCCTTCCGCCTGCGACGCGACGAAGCCGACTTCCTCGAGATAGGTGAGCGCCGGATACACCATCCCGGGGCTCGGGCTGTAGAAACCGTTCGAACGCGTGTCGAGCGCCTTGATCAGCTCGTAGCCGTGGCTCGGTTGCTCGGCGACCAGTGCAAGCAACAGCAACTGGAGATCGTCGGAGCTGAACTGGCGGCCGCGCGGCATGCCGTCGTCGCCGAAATCGCCAAAGCCGCCGCGCCCGCCACGGCCACCGAACGGGCCGCCGCCAAACGGATCGTGGCCGCGACGGTGGCGACCGATCGCGTACCAGAGACCGGTGAACCAGTCAGGGCGGCCATGCGCACCATGACCGTCGCATCGGGCATGGCCGCGGGAAGGGTTGTGTCGCATGATCGAGTCCTATATGTCGAAAAACATATCTAAAGATATATATCGAAAGATAGGTCGTCAAGGAGATTTATTGGGGTTGGATGGTGGGGGAGGGTGAGGCCGGCAGCTTGCGGCCGAGATTGCCGTCGATGCGCTCCATCGGGATCGTTGGCGAGTCGGTCACGACGATCGGACGGCCGACGCGTCGTCGGCTTCTGCAGCCTTTGCCAGCAATCGAACGTGACGCAGCGGCGTGCCGGCACGTATCAGCTTGCCGATGACACCGCGAAACCATGGCCGTGACGCACCTGAGCTTCGCAGTAATTCATGTAATGCAATATGCCAAAACACCGGGGATTATTATTTAAACGGATTGAACTATTTAATTTATTTTCTTTTGATCAAACAAAATTTCCGCGCGGGCAAAGGTATTTAATTGCACCCCGTCATTCAATGGGGTGCTTCTGCTTGGTTCAAGCCTGTCAAGGATCGTAGGGTAATTAAGATTTTCGACCCTTTATATCTGAACCGAAGCTTCACTGAAAATGTAAAGCATTGCAATATCAAAGCGGGATTTGAGCATTTCGATTGCGACGCATGATTTTGTTTGGCAGGATTTTCATCAAGTTGCTCGATTTTAAAAAATAAAACAGTCAGCCATTCAATTAGCCGAAATAACACGCGCCGGATGGGCAACGATTCGAAAGGAAGCTGACGAAGGAACTGGTAACGAGGCGGCGAACGGTCGACATCGTTCGCGATCATTGAATCAATCGCTTTGCCGGGCGTCGACGCGTCATTCGAGCGACCCGGGCGAATCCGATACGGGGCAGCCATGGCGATACTCAAGAACGATTCTTCCGGGGAAGCGTGCCTGCTCCGCGCGTATCACGTGTTCGGTCGCGATACCGCGCGCTGCGATACGGTCATCCGCGACGCGTCGGTATCCCGTGTCCATGCCCATATTCGCTGGGTCGGCGGGCTATGGGAACTCCACGATCACAGCAGCAACGGCACGTCGGTATCGGGCGTGCCGTTGCGCGACGGCGAGCACGCGGTGCTGCAGCGGGGCGACGTCATCCGGTTCGGCAGGACGGGTGTCGCTCCCTGGCGCGTCGATGCGCTCGACGATCCGGCCGATACGTTGTGGCCGGTACGGGGCTCTGCCCATCCGATCGTGCTCACGCCGCGCCAGATCCTGGCCGCCCACGCTGCGCAGCCGGTCACGATCGTCCAGTCGCCGGCCGGGGAATGGCTGTGCGACGACACGTTGCCGCCGCGCGCGCTCCATGACGGCGATGAAGTGTCGACGGGCGACTTCACGTGGCGCGTGGCGCTCGTGCGCCATGGTTCGACCATGACGCTGCGCGCGCCTGCCGATCCGGCCGCGCCGGCCCGATTGCTCGAATTCTTCGTCAGCCGGGACGAAGAGCACGCGCGTGCGCTGCTGCACATTCGCGGCGGCGTGGTCGACCTCGGCGAGCGCGCGCATCACTACAGCCTCGTCACCCTTGCCCGCGCACGCTCGACCGACATGCAGGCCGGCTACGACGCCGCCACGCAAGGCTGGATCGAACTCGACCGGCTGGCCCGCATGCTCGGTATCGATACGTCCCATCTCAACGTGCAGATTCATCGCGCCCGGAGCCAATTCGCGGCGCTGCCGGGGCTGGACGCGAGCCAACTCGTCGAGCGGCGGCGCGGGAGTGTCCGCTTCGGCGATTTCCCGTTCCGCGTCATGCGCGGCGAGCGCCTCGAATGCCAGTCGGTGCCGGGCGTCGAGCCGCGCATCGGCATGCATCGTCCGGCGCCGGATCCGGTCGTCCATTGCTCGTGAACGCGGAACGACAGCCAGGGTTGGCGACCGCGACACGTGCACGCGGCGTGCCTCACGTGCGTGAATCGCAGCAGCCCGCCGCGCCTTTCGCGACGTTGGCCGGCAAGCGACATTACCGGCTCGGTGCGTTGCTCGGCGAAGGCGGCGGCGGCGTGGTGTTCCGCGCGACCTGCGATGAAACGGGGCAAGACGTCGCGATCAAGCTGATGCGGGACGATGTCGCGCGAACCGCAACCGAGCGCGCGCGCCAGCGCATGCGCTTCCGGCGCGAGACAGGCCTGTGCGAGGCGCTACGTCACCCGAACATCGTGGCGCTGCTGGACCAGGGTGAAGCGCCCGACGGGCGGCTGTTCGCCGTATTCGAACGCGTGCAGGGCCAGACCCTGCGCGACCGGCTCGCGATGGAGGGGCCGCTGCCGGCCGTCGACACGGGACGGCTGATGACGGAGGTGCTCGATGCGCTCGCGGCTGCGCATCGCCGCGGCATCGTGCACCGGGATCTGAAGCCGCAAAACATCGTGATCGCGATGGCAGACGACGGGCCGCACGCGAAGCTTCTCGATTTCGGGATCGGCGCATTGCTGCCCGGCACGGCGGATATCGCGCCCCAGGCCGCGACGCTCGCGGCCGAGGTGCTCGGCTCGCCGTCATATTGCGCGCCCGAGCAATTGCGCAACGAACCGCCGACGCCCGGAAGCGACCTGTATGCGTGGGGCCTGGTCGTGATCGAATGCCTGACGGGCGAAGTCGTGATGCAGGGCGCAAGCGTGGCCGACATTCTGTATCAGCAGCTCAGCCCGGTGGATGTCGCGCTGCCACCGTCGATCGCGTCGCATCCGCTCGGCTCGGTGCTGAGGCACGCGTTGAGCAAGAATCCGGCGCAGCGTGCCGCGTCGGCCGACGAACTCGCGGCGCAGTTTCGCACGCTCAATTTCGCTGCGCTGGTCGGCCCGTTCGATGCCGGCCGTGCAAGCCGGCGCACGCGGCCGCACGTGCTCACACCGCGCGGCGAGGCGATCGCAACCGCTGGCGAATACCGGCAAGTCACCACGCTGTGCTGTTGCGTGACGATCGCCGGAGACGGTCGGCAACGCCATGCGGGAACCGATCACGGCGCCCTGCTCGACCATTACGAGGCGCAATGGCTGACGAAGTGCGCGGATATCGCCGTCGGCTATGGCGCACAGGTCGACGAGCGGCTCGGCGACACGCTGCTGCTCCATTTCGGCCTGCAAGGCGAAATCGACCGGCCCGCGCGCCGCGCGGC
>NZ_JAAGPG010000438.1:0-6984 GCF_017104665.1 Burkholderia sp. Se-20378
TCAAGCGCGCATCGATCGCCGGTACACACACGCTGCATGAATTGCGTACACTCTGAGTCTCGTTTCGGCAGGGCCGGGCACATCGGTTCCGGTCCGCGTTTACTCAGGATTCAGCGATGATCGATTTACGCAGCGATACCGTGACACGTCCGAGCCAGGCAATGCTGGCCGCGATGACTGCCGCCGAAACCGGCGACGACGTATGGGGTGACGACCCGACCGTGCTGCGCCTGCAGGCGGTGATGGCCGAGCGGGCCGGCAAGGAAGCCGGCCTGTTCTTCCCGAGCGGCACGCAGAGCAACCTGGCCGCGCTGATGGCGCATTGCGAGCGCGGCGACGAGTACATCGTCGGCCAGCTCGCGCATACCTACAAGTACGAAGGCGGCGGTGCGGCCGTGCTGGGCAGCATCCAGCCGCAGCCGATCGAAAACGCGCCGGACGGCACGCTGCCGCTCGCGAAGATCGCCGCGGCGATCAAGCCGATCGACAATCACTTCGCCCGCACGCGCCTGCTCGCGCTCGAAAACACGATCGGCGGCCAGGTCTTGCCTGAAGGCTATGTGCAGGAAGCCACCGCATTCGCGCGCAGCCGCGGGTTGTCCCTGCATCTCGACGGCGCACGCGTGTGCAACGCGGCCGTCGCGTCGGGCCGTTCGATCGCCGAGCTGTGCGCGCCGTTCGACAGCGTGTCGATCTGCTTCTCGAAAGGGCTCGGCGCACCGGTCGGCTCGGTGCTGGTCGGCAATCGCGCGCTGATCGAGCGCGCGCAGCGCTGGCGCAAGGTGCTCGGCGGCGGGATGCGGCAGTCGGGCATTCTCGCGGCCGCGTGCCTGTATGCGCTCGACCACAATGTCGAGCGGCTCGCGGACGATCACGCGAATGCCGCGCATCTTGCCGAAGGGCTGGCGCGCATCGACACCGTGAAGGTGCTGTCGCACGCGACGAACATGGTGTTCGCGCAATTCCCCGAAGTCGATTGCGCGCCGCTCGAGGCGTGGCTCAAGGAGCGCGGGATCCTCACGCAGATGCTGTACGCGTCGCGCTTCGTCACGCACTGCGACGTGTCGCGCGCGGATATCGATACGTTCATCGACGCGGTCGGTGCATATTTCGCGCAGCGTCGCGCGTAAGGTGGAATGCGCCGGCCGGCGGGGACGCCGGCCCGATGTGGCGCGAATCAGGAGATGGAGAGGCGACGGGGGCGATGGGGCAACCCGTCTGTCGATATCGGGCGAGCCGGCGGATTACGCTTGCCGGGGTGCATCGGCGGGCGGTGTGCCGTCGCGGAACAGCGCTTGCAGTTGCGTGCGCAGTTCCGCGCTGTCGGTGTGCTGGTGCACCAGGACCGCGTGTTGCACGGCGGCCTCCAGCAATTCGTTGTCGGAGTCGGCAGAAATCGCGACCGAGCAATTCATCGCGCTGGGAAACTCGCGGCAATCGATGTAGCGGCGAGACATGATGTTCTCCTTGCGGGAAAGGGCGCTGCCGGATGTGTGTGATGGGCCGCGCGGCGCGTGCGCGAGGCCGATGGAAAAAGTATAGGCGGCGCGGCGGGGATTATCGTCATCAGGCTTGCCGCACACCGCACACCGCACACCGCACACCGCAAACCGCAAACCACACGCGCGGTCGGCGGTGCCGCGCTCACACGCGCGTCACGGCAGCGGCGCGAGCAGCCGGCGCGCCGCTTCGACGACCCGCTCGGACAATGACGCCATCGTCGGCGACTGCACGGTCCACGCGTGCCAGTACAGCGTGACGTCGGTCGGATGCGCGGGCGCGAGATCGACGAGCCCCTGCGCGTCGAGCGGCGCGCTGCCGATCAGCGGTTCCGGCACCATCGCATAGCCGAGCCCGTGCCGCACCGCCGCGAAGTGCGAATGGGTGCCCGGCACGTAGTGGCACGGATACGCGCCTTCGGGCAACCCGAACTTCTCCTTCAGGAACGACGACTGCAGCGTATCGCGCCGCGAATACGCGACGACGGGCGCCTTGCGCGCGCTCGTGCGGTTCAGTCCGCGCGGAAACCAGCGCACCGCGAACGCGGCGGCCGCGAGCAGCCGGTAGCGCATCGTGCCGAGCGGCGTCGCGAGGCAGCCGCGCATCGGCTTCGGCTCGGTCGTCACGCAGCCAACTGCCATCCCGCTTTCGAGCAATGCGAACGTGTGGTCCTGATCTTCGACGATCAGCTCGAACAGGATGCGCTCGCCGGCGAGCACGGACGTCAGTGCCGGCAGAAACCACGTGCCGAGGCTGTCGGAGTTGAGCGCGATCGTGACGGAGATCGGCGATTCGCGCTCGGTCGCGAGCGTGCTCTGCAGGTCGGCCTGCAGCAGCGCGACGCGGCGCAGGTGCTGCAGCACGCGCTGCCCGGCCACCGTCGGGCGGCACGGCCGTGTGCGCAGCACGAGCGGCGTGCCGAGGCTTGCCTCCAGCGCGCGGACTCGCTGCGTGACGGCCGACGCGGTCACGTGCAGCCGTACGGCCGCCTGCTCGAAGCTGCCCGTGTCGGCGACGGCCAGCAGCGCGGCGGCCTGCTTCGGATCGATCGTCATCGACATGTCGGTGGAATTCCTGTGAACGTAAGACGAGAACAGCCGGTAGTGTAAGTCAGTGCGTCCCGGCGGCCGGGTGCGGCGCAGCGTCCTGCCGCATCGCATTCGTCGTCGGAATCGGCCACGGCACGACGGTATGTCGCACGCCGCATGCCGGTGTGGCGCGCATTTTGACCTACGCTATATGAACGCGCGGAACCCGGCATGTGCCATGCCGCACTTCGCGCGCGGACGATCGCGCGTCGCGCGCAAGCCGCGGCGCAGGCGTCGTGACGATTCCCACTTGATGGAGACGAACATGTCGATTCGACTAGGCGAGGACGCGCCCGATTTCACCGCGGAGACCACCGAGGGAACGATCCGCTTTCATGAATGGATCGGCGACCACTGGGCGATCCTGTTTTCCCATCCGAAGGATTTCACGCCGGTGTGCACGACCGAACTCGGCTACTTGGCCGGGCTCAAGCCGGAATTCGACAAGCGCAACACGAAGATCATCGGGCTGTCGATCGATCCGGTCAGCGATCACCAAAAGTGGGTGGCGGATATCGCCGAAACGCAGGGTCACGCGGTCAACTATCCGCTGATCGGCGACGACGAGCTGAAGGTCGCGAAGCTGTACGACATGATTCATCCGAATGCGGGCGGCGGCCCGCGCACGGCGGTCGACAACGCGACCGTGCGCTCGGTGTTCGTCATCGGGCCGGACAAGAAGGTCAAGGCGATGCTCGTCTATCCGATGAGCGCGGGGCGCAATTTCGACGAGGTGCTGCGCCTGCTCGACGCGCTGCAGCTCAATGCGGCGCATACGGTCGCGACGCCGGTCAACTGGACGCCCGGCGACGATGTCATCATTCCGACGTCGGTGTCGGACGAGGCGGCGAAGCAGAAGTATCCGCAGGGCTTCCGGACGTTGAAGCCGTATCTGCGCTACGTGAAGCAGCCGAGCTGACGCGACGGGCCGGCCGGAGGCCGGCAAGGCAGGATCACGACGGGCGGCCCGCGCGACAGCGACAGTCGCGGCGCGGGCCGGACGACGGCAGCAAGCGCACATCAAACAAGCATCCACCCGCGACGGAGCGATTTCGCGATGATCTTCCGGCAACTCTTCGACCCGCAATCGTCGACGTACACGTACCTGCTCGCCGACCGCGCGTCGCGCGAAGCGGTGCTGATCGATCCCGTGTTCGAGCAGGTGCGCCGCGACGCGGCGCTGCTCGACGAACTCGGGCTGCGGCTCGTCGCGACCGTCGACACGCACGTGCATGCCGACCACGTGACGGGTGCGTGGCTGTTGAAGCAGCGCACGGGCAGCACGATCGCGATCTCGGCCGCGAGCGGCGCGCAGGGCGCCGATCGCTACCTGAACGACGGCGACCGCTGCGCCTTCGGCGCGCGCTACCTGACCGTGCGCGCGACGCCCGGCCACACGAGCGGCTGCATCAGCCTCGTGCTCGACGACGAATCGATGGCGTTCACCGGCGATTGCCTGCTGATCCGCGGCACGGGCCGCACCGACTTCCAGCAGGGCGACCCGCGCGCGCTGTATCGCGCTGTGCACGGCCGGCTCTTCACGCTGCCGGCCGCGTGCCTGCTGTATCCGGCGCACGACTATCGCGGGCTCACGGTGACGAGCGTCGGCGAGGAGCGGCGCTTCAATCCGCGTCTCGGCGGCGATCTGAGCGAAGACGATTTTGCGGGCTACATGCGCAACCTCGGGCTCGCGCATCCGCGCCAGATCGACGTCGCGGTGCCGGCGAACCTGCAGTGCGGCGTCGCCGCAAACGCGCCCGATGTGCAGGCCGCACCCGACTGGGCGCCGCTCGTCTATACGTTCGCCGGCTTCTGGGAAATCGATCCGCAATGGCTCGAGGATCATCTGCCGGCGGTGCAGGTCGTCGACGTGCGCGAGCCGGACGAATTCACGGGCCCGCTCGGCCACCTGCCCGGCGCAACGCCGATTCCGCTCGGCGAACTGGCCGCACGCGCCGGCGAGATCGCGCGCGACCGGCCGGTCGTGACCGTGTGCCGGGCCGGCGGGCGCTCCGCGCAGGCGACCGTCATTCTGCTGAAGGCCGGCTTCGACACGGTGGCGAATCTTGGCGGCGGGATGCTGCGCTGGCGTGCCGAAGGGCGTGTCGTGATGGACGGCCGGTCGTAACGGCCCGAGTCGCACGACAAAAAAATTCCGGATCGCTGTCGAAATGGCCGGGTGCCGTTCGTCGTCAAGGTATCCGATCACGTGGCGCCGCATCACGCGGCGTCGAAACCCCCGAGAGACCGCACGATGATGCCGACGCTATACGCCCATCCCTTTTCGTCCTACTGCCAGAAGGTGCTGACCGCGCTGTACGAGAACGGCACGCCGTTCGAGTATCGCGTGCTCGCGCACGACGATCCGAAGCCGATGCAGGAACTGACCGCGCTGTGGCCCCTGAAGCGCTTTCCGGTGCTCGTCGATGCGGGCCGCACGGTGGTCGAGGCGTCGATCATCATCGAGTATCTCGGCCTGAACCATCCGGGCCCCGTGCGCTTGCTGCCCGACGATCCGCATGCGGCGCTTGAGGTGCGGTCGATGGATCGTTTCTTCGACAACTACGTGTCGACGCCGCAGCAGAAGGTCGTGCACAACGCGCTGCGGCCGGAAGCCGAGCGCGATGCGCGCGGTGTCGCCGATGCACGCGCGATGCTGGAGACGTCGTACGCGTGGCTGGACAAGAAGATGGCCGATCGCGAATGGGCGGCCGGCGACCGCTTCAGCCTCGCCGACTGCGGCGCGGCGCCGTTCCTGTTCTACGCGGACTGGACGCACCGGATCGATCCGTCGTTCGCGAACGTGATGGCGTACCGCCGGCGTCTGCTGGCGCGGCCGTCGTTCGCGCGCGCAGTCGACGAGGCGCGGCCGTTTCGCTCGTTCTTTCCGCTGGGTGCGCCTGATCGCGACTGACCGGCGCGGCCGACGCGCGGCGCGCGGATGCCGCGCATGGCCGGCAGCGCGTGCCGGGGCGACGGCGGAACGTAAGCAGCGGCAGCATCGTGGCGTCTCCCCGTCACATCGTGTGGGTGGCCGACTGCGCGAGCGTCAGCAGTTCGTCGAACTGCGTGATCAGCTCGAAGCACAGCAGGAACGCGAGCGTATAGGCCGGCGCGGGAAAGCGCCGGATCATCGCCAGCACCTGCGGCGCGAAGCGCGAGCGGATCGTGTCGCGCGTCAGCAGCCACGCGATCGCGATGCCGATCGCGGCGCCCGCGATCAGGTCGGTCGGGTAGTGAAAGCCGAGATACGCGCGCGGCACGCAGATGAACACGACCGCATACACCAGTGCCAGCACGCCGATGCGGCGCGCGATGATGAAGATGCCGGTGGCGATCGCCATCCACAGCATCGCGTGATCGCTCGGAAACGAACTCCATGCCTGCAGCGTGGCCGCGCGCAGTCCCGCCGACGGGAAGTGCAGGTGCAGGTCGGGGTTGTAGATCGGCCGCACGCGGAACGGCAGCACCTGGGCGAGCAGCCGGCCGAACGCGAGCGCGATGAGCCCGCTTGCGATCGTTGCGACGACCAGCTCGCGCTGGCGCTCGCGGTTCGGGCCCGGCTGGAACCACAGCCAGCACAGCACGGGAACGAGCACGAAGCCCTTGAAGGTGTACAGGCCCGCAATCACGCGGATCGCGTGATTCATCAGCGGACCGAACGTGATGTGGGTGAGGAAGATCTGGATCGTGGTGTCGAAATTGTTCATGTCGTGCGACCCCGGCGGATCGCAGTGCATGACGTGCGGCCGGCAGGATCTGGAAGCGCGCTCGCTCCGGAGCGCAACGGGGGGCAAGTATGTCACCCGTTATTTCGAAGAAAATGCGAAAAAATACCGGGAATCCCCTGATAAAACGGGGCTGTGCGGTGGGGCCGGATGGGCGGGCGCCGCGTGGCGGGGCGCATTGAATCGCCCGACGTTTTCGCATCGATGCGCACGGTCGCCGGAAAAATAATCGGTTGAACTGGACATTCGTTCGAGCCGGTGCGGACCTTGCACGGGATGGGCGCTTTTCATGCCGGATGCGCACGAATCTGCCGGGCCGCGCAGCGTCGTGCGTGCGCCGATCGAAAATAAAAGAAAAGGCGGACAAGCCCTTGTGGGCCTGCCCGCCAGGGGTGTGCGACGCGGAAATTCAGTGGCGCCAGATCCGCACGGTGAGTGCAGCCAGCGATGTGACGACGGCCAGCGCGGTCACCGCATTCCAGCCCAGTTGCGCGAGCAACAAACTGCCGATCGCGGCGCCGGCCGCCATCCCGATGAACATGCCGACGAACAGCACCGCGTTGAGGCGGCTGCGCGACGCCGGGTCGATCCGGTAGACGATCGCCTGGTGCGCGATCAGCGTGGCCTGCACGCCGAGATCGAAGCCGATCGTCGCGACCGCGAGCAGC
>NZ_JAAGPG010000439.1:0-7132 GCF_017104665.1 Burkholderia sp. Se-20378
CGCCGCGCGGCTCGCATCGGGCCGCGGCGCGGCGCCGAGGCGGTCGCCGAGGAACGCGCGCAGCGCATCGAGCGCCTGTTCGCGCTGCGCGGCCCGCGCGACGTCGAGCGCGACGATGTTGCTCGTGCCCTCCCAGATCGAGCCGAGATGCGCATCGCGCACGACGCGCGCGTCGCTCCATTCCTCGATGTAGCCGGTGCCGCCGCGCACTTCCATCGCATCGCCCGTCACACGTCGCGCATCGCGGCACGCGCGGAACTTGATCAGCGGCGTCAGGATCCGCACGCAGCGCGCGGCCTGCTCGTCGCCCGCATCGGCCTGCGGCAGCAGCAGCGCGATCTGCATGAACATCGCGCGCGCGGCCTCGGCCGGCAGCAACATCTTCAGCAACTGGCGCTGCATCAGCGGCATCTCGATCAGCTTGCGGCCGAAGGCCTCGCGATGCGCGGCGACGTGCAGCGCCTCGTTCAGCGCGCGCCGCATCAGCCCCGCCGCGCGCACGCCGTTCGACAGCCGCGACATGTTGATCATGTCGGCCATCTGGTGAAAGCCGCGGCCGATCTCGCCGATCAGGTACGCCTGCGCGCCTTCGAGCGCGATCTCGCCGCTCGCCATCGAACGGCTGCCGAGCTTGTCCTTCAGGCGCACGATCCGGTAGCGGTTGCGCGTGCCGTCCGGCAGCGTCTTCGGCAACAGGAACAGCGCGAGGCCCTTGATGCCGTCCGGCGCGCCATCGGGCCGCGCGAGCACCATCGCGAGATCGGCGTCCGCGTTCGAGCAGAACCATTTGTCGCCGGTCAGCCGCCAGACGGGCTCGCCTTGCGCGTCCGTCTCGCGCGTCGCCCGCGTCGCGATCCGGCCGACGTCGGAACCCGCCGCCTGCTCGGTCATGAACATCGCGCCCTGGTACAGCGTGTCGAAATCGCGCGACGCAAGCATCGGCAGGTAGCGCGCGACGAGCGCCGGATCGCCGAAGCGGCGCAGCGTACGCGTGAGTGAATCGGTCATGCTGACCGGGCAGCACAGCCCGAATTCCGCCTGCACGAACAGGAACGTCAGCGCGTACTTGACGAGCGGCGGGACCGATTCGGCCCCGTGGCTCAGCGACGCGAGACCGAGTTCGGCATACGCGACGCGTTCGAGCGCGACATACGCGGGATCCTTGTCGATCCACTGCACGGCCTCGCCGCGCCGGTTGCGGTGCTCGAGCACGGGCGGGTGCTTGTCCGCGCGCGATGCCCATTCGTCGAGCTCGCCCGACACGCGTGCGCCGAGCGCGTGCAGCCGCGGCTCGAGCTCGGCATAGCGGGCGTCGCCGAGATGCAGCTTCAGCAACGCGCCGAGATCGGGATCGACAGTGAAGAAATTGATGCCCCGGCTGTCGGGGATGTTGGATGCGCCGGCGTCCGGCGTGCGAGCTGTGTCGTTCATGCGTGCGTCTCCTGGGTTGCCTGTACGTCGGCTGGAGGGGGCGCCGCGGCGCCCGGCCAGTCCCGTGCAAAGCCTTCCGCAGAGCGTAGGCGCGCGATCGATAAGCGTCCAATACAGGATTTATCCGGTACGATAGATATCACTTATCGATGCCGACGCCGCGAGGAGACCCCATGGAACTGAGGCAGTTGCGCTACTTCGTGGCGGTCGCCGAGGAGCTGCATTTCGGGCGCGCGGCGAAGCGCCTGTTCATCTCTCAACCGGCGCTGAGTTTCGACATCCGCAAGTTCGAGGACGCGCTCGGCGTGCAGTTGTTCTCGCGCACCAACAAGACTGTTGCTCTGACCAACGCGGGCGAAGTGCTGCTCGGCGAAGCGCGCCGGCTGCTGCTGCAGGCGGCCGAAGCCGAACGCCTGACGGTGCGCTCCGCGTCCGGTCTCGCGGGCCGGCTGCGGATCGGCTTCGTTCATTCGATGCTGTATCGCGGGCTCCCCGATGCGGTGCGGCGCTTCGAAGCCGACTACCCCGGTGTCGAGGTCGTGCTCAGCGAAATGAATACGCAGGCGCAGGTGCAGGCGATCCAGCGCGGCCAGATCGATCTCGGCTACGCGCACTGGGGCCACTTTCCGCCCGAGGTCGAATCGACGCCCGTTTATGCGGAACCGTTCGTGTGCTGCCTGCCGGCCGCGCATCCGCTCGCGAAGCGCAAGCAGGTCGCGCTCGCCGCGCTGGCCGCGGAACCGTTCATCCTGTTTCCGCGCGAAGCGGCGCCCCACTATCACGACCTGATCATCGCGCAGTGCGTGAATGCCGGCTTCAGCCCGCTGATCCGCCACGAGGCACGGCTGTGGCAGACGATCCTGTCGATGATCGAGTTCGGGATGGGTATCGCGCTCGTGCCGCGCGTGCTGCAGCAGGTGAA
This sequence comes from Burkholderia sp. Se-20378, assembly GCF_017104665.1. NCBI lineage: Bacteria > Pseudomonadati > Pseudomonadota > Betaproteobacteria > Burkholderiales > Burkholderiaceae > Burkholderia > Burkholderia sp. Se-20378. The sequence continues at coordinate 2,354 of NZ_JAAGPG010000439.1, forward strand.
GAGCGAGCGGCTCGCGTTCCGGCCGCTGAAGGATGCGTCGCTCGAATCGCGCACGCTCGCGCTGAAGCGCAGCGGCACGACCGAACCGGTGGCGCTGCGCTTCGCGGATTACGTACGTGCATCGATCGACGCGCTACCCGCGCTCGCAGGCTGAGCACACGACCGGCTGGCAGGTATGTGCGGGTATCTGAAAAATATTTGCAGAAAGTGCTTTACAGACCCCAAAATTCCTGACATAATCTTTTCTTCTTTGGGCGGTTAGCTCAGCGGTAGAGCACTGCCTTCACACGGCAGGGGTCACTGGTTCGATCCCAGTACCGCCCACCAAAGAATTCAAGGCCCTGCGTCTCACGACGCAGGGCCTTTTCGTTTTGGTGCGCCGAATTCACGGCCCACCCGCGCAGACTCACGTGAACCGGCAGTCATCGCCTCCTCCACGAATCCGCCATCTCGATTTCGATCGACACCTCCTTCGTTTCCGGCGCGTTGATTGACGCCCGCAGGAAATCAATGTCGATCCAGCGAACCCGCCGGCACGCTGTGCGGCTTTCCAACAGTAACGCCACGCTGCCGATCGGGAGCCGGAGCAGAAACGCTGTCTTCAAACGCTGCCCGGCCATTGACGCGTCTCGATTCGCCAAACACCATTAGCTTGTATTGGCGGATGCAACTCAGGCAAATCAGCTATCAGCGGCAAAATCTCCGATTTCTTCGCGCATCAAGCCCCGTCGGATCAACACCGTCTCCCGGTCCAGCGGACGAACAAAGTTCAGACATTTCATTTACGTCATACGAAATCTTTCAACACGAAAGAAAGAAAATTGCCAGTGTAATTTTTGGTAATTCTTCTGTAACATTTGTAGAAATCCAGATGCATAGAATCCTTACACCAAATAACAGCCAGCCGAATCGGCATCGCATTTAGGCACGAAATCATGACTTGCGATGGTGAGAGTTGGCGATAGAGATTGCACACCCATGTCCCCAGAGCAGAACGACTACACCCTGTGGCTTACCGGTCTGAGCGGCGCCGGCAAGTCAACCCTCTCGCGCGAAATTGCGGCGCGGTTGCGCGCACGCAATATTCCGACATGCATCCTCGACGGCGATGAATTGCGGGCAGGCGTTTCTCCCGATCTTGGCTTCTCGCGGGAAGATCGCACCGAAAACTGCCGACGCACCGCCGAAATCGCCAAGTTGCTCAATAGCCAGGGCTTCATGGTGATCGTCGCGCTGATCTCGCCTTATGAAGCCGACCGGCAGCGGGCACGACAGATCGTCGGCGTGGATCGCTTCGTCGAGGTCTACCTGAAAACCGATATCGCCACTTGCTCCGCACGTGATCCGAAGCAGCTTTATGCAAAGGCGATCACCGGCCAGACAACGCAATTCACCGGCATCTCGGATCCATACGAAGTACCGACCACGCCTGATCTCGTCGTCGAAACGGGATCGATGGATATTGCATCGTCGGTCACGCTCATCATGAATTTCGAGCGGCAGCGATTCGCGCACGCGTAATCTCGCCCCTTCATTACCACGCATCCGATCAGTAACGCACCGCACTCCGTCAATCGTGCCGCCTCAAAGGTCGACACGATTAACGGACATGCTCCGTGCCGGGTAACGTCAAGCCCTGTCGCAAGAAAACCGCTCAGCCGTCCGGTCGCGCGCGTCAAATCCCGATCGGGACAAATTCCACATGCGTCTCGCGCAATGGCATCCGCACGAACGCCGGGCGACGTGTCGCGCGACTACCCCACCCGCTCCGCCGTCGCATCGAACGCGCGCTTCGCCTTGTCGACGATCTCGTCGACCTCCGCCTCGCGAATCACAAGCGGCGGCGACAGCAGCATCCGGTCGCCGGTCGCACGCATGATCAGGTTGCCGTTGAAGCAGAAGTCGCGGCAGATCGTGCCGATATCGACGTTCGCACCGAACCGCTCGCGCCGGTCCCGGTCGCGCGCAAGCTGAACGCCCGCGACCAGCCCCGCTCCCGCAATCTCACCGACGATCGGATGGTTGCCCAGCGCATCGCGCAGCCTGCGCTGGAAATACGGCCCGATGTCGTTCTTCACGCGCTCGACGATCCCTTCGTCACGCAGCAGCTTCAGGTTCGCGACCGCGACGGCCGCTGCCACCGGGTGGCCCGAGTACGTGAGGCCGTGGTTGAATTCGCCGTTGTCGATGATCGGTCGCGCCACACGCTCGTGAATGCCGACGGCACCCATCGGCACGTAGCCCGACGTGAGACCCTTCGCCATCGTGATCAGGTCGGGCTCGAAGCCGAAGTGCTGGTGTGCGAACCATTCGCCGGTACGGCCGAAGCCGCCGATCACTTCGTCGGCCACCAGCAGGATGTCGTACTTGCGACAGATCCGCTGGATTTCCGGCCAGTACGTCGACGGCGGGAAGATCACGCCGCCCGCCCCCTGGAACGGCTCGCCGATGAACGCGGCGACGTTTTCCGCGCCGAGTTCGAGGATCTTCGCTTCGAGCTGCTGCGCGCGGGCGAGGCCGAACGCTTCCGGCGTTTCACCGGCCGCGGCTTCGCCGAAGAAATACGGCTGGTCGATGTGCACGATGTTCTCGACCTTCGACGGCATCTGCTCGTGCATGTAACCCATCCCGCCGAGCGTGCCGCCGGCGATCGTCGAGCCGTGATAGCCGTTCTTGCGCGAGATCACGAACTTCTTCTGCGGCTGGCCCTGCACACGCCAGTACTGGTGCACGAGGCGCAGCACGGTGTCGTTGCCTTCCGAGCCGCTGTTGCAATAGAAGAAGTGGTTGAAGCCCTTCGGCGTGACTTCCGCGAGCATCGCGGACAGTTCGATCACCGGCGGGTGGGTGGTCTTGAAGAACGTGTTGTAGAACGGCAGTTCCTGGATCTGGCGATACGCGGCGTCGGCGAGTTCCTTGCGGCCGTAGCCGACGTTCACGCACCAGAGGCCGGCCATCCCGTCGATCACCTTGTTGCCCTCCGAATCCCACAGGTAGACGCCGTCGGCCTTCACGATCACGCGGCTGCCCGCGCGGTTCAGCGCGCCCATGTCGGAAAACGGGTGGATGTGGTGTGCAGCGTCGAGCGCGCGGTAATCCGCGGTCGAATGCGGTGAAAGGGCTTCGTTTCGATCGGTCATGTTTCCTCCGGATAACAGTGCCGCACGCTCACACGTGCAGCAGCAGATGCCTGCGTTCCCACGAGCTGATCACGCGGAAGAACGCTTCGTATTCGGTGTCCTTCAGCGCCAGGTACGCTTTAACGAACTTGTCGCCGAGAATGCCGGCCAGCGGCGTGCTGGCCGCCATCAGCGAGATGCCCTCCTCGAGATTGCGCGGCAACTGGTACGGCAGGTTGTAGCCGTCCGACGCGATCGGCTCGGTCGGTGCGAGCTGCTGGGTCAAGCCGAGATAGCCGGCCGCGAGCGTCGCGGCGAAGGCGAGATACGGATTGCAGTCGACGCCCGGGATCCGGTTCTCGATTCGGCGCGCCGACGCGCCTGACTGCGGAATGCGGAAGCCGACCGTACGGTTGTCATAGCCCCACTGCACGTTGATCGGTGCAGCCATGAAGCGCGACAGGCGGCGATACGAATTGATGTACGGCGCGAAGATCGGCATCAGCGCGGGTGTGTACTTCTGCAGCCCCGCGAGATAACTGTGGAACATCGGCGACACCGCACCGTCTTCGTTGGAGAACAGGTTGCGCCCCGTGCGCGCGTCGGCCAGGCTCTGGTGGATGTGCATCGCCGAGCCGGGCTCGTCCTGCATCGGCTTCGCCATGAAGGTCGCGTACATGTTGTGGCGCAACGCCGCCTCGCGCACCGTGCGCTTGAACAGGAACACCTGGTCGGCGAGCGACAGCGCATCGCCGTGCACGAAGTTGATCTCCATCTGCGCGGCGCCGACCTCGTGGATCAGCGTCTCGATATCGAGCCCCTGCATCTCGCAGTATTCGTAGATGTCCTCGAACAGCGAATCGAACTCGTTCACCGCCTCGATCGAATACGACTGCCGGCCGGTCTCCGCACGCCCGGTGCGGCCGACCGGCGGACGCAGCGGCAGATCGGGATCGGCGTTCATGTCGACGAGATAGAACTCGAGCTCGGGCGCGACGACCGGCTGCCAGCCTTTCGCCTTGTACAGGTCGAGCACGCGTCGCAGCACGTAGCGCGGCGAGATCTCGACCGGCGAGCCGTCGAAGTGCACGCAGTCGTGGATCACCTGCGCGGTCGGATCGACGGCCCACGGGATCAGGCAGATCGTCGACGGATCGGGCACGCACACCATGTCGGGATCGGTCACGCCGGTCAGCGTACCGTCCTCCGGATAGTCGCCGGTGACGGTCTGCACCATCACGGCCTGCGGCAGGCGCATCGATTCGCCGGATTCGAACTTGTTGCGCGGAATGATCTTGCCGCGCGCAATGCCGGCCATGTCGGGAATGATCGCCTCGACCTCGGTGATGCGGTGCTGGCGCAGGAATTCGCTCAGTTCGGGTTGCATGATCGGCCTCTATCAGTCGACGTCGGATGCGGCCGGCGACACCATCGCGCCACCGGCTGCATGAATGCGATGCGTCATGCGCGCGCGGCACGCCGCGCCGAATGCCGCGAAGATGTCGCGCGACAGCGGCTGTTCCGCGTAGCGCCATTCGGGATGCCACTGCACGCCGAGCGCGAACGCCCGCGCGCCGCGCACGCTGACGGCCTCGACGAGTCCGTCGGGCGCACTGGCTTCGACGACGAGCCCCGCGCCGAGCTGCGCGATGCCCTGGTC
>NZ_JAAGPG010000440.1:0-7119 GCF_017104665.1 Burkholderia sp. Se-20378
TACCTGGCGGCCGACCTGTCGGTGCCCGCGCTGGCCGAGCGCGTGCGCATGAGCGAGCGCAGCTTCGTGCGCCACTACCGCGCCGAAACCGGCCGCACGCCGGCGCGCGCGGTCGAACAGATCCGCGTCGAGGCCGCGCAGCGCCTGCTCGGCGAAACCGCATGGCCGGTCAAGCGGATCGCCGCACGTTGCGGCTTCGGGTCCGAGGAAACGCTGCGGCGCTGTTTCGTGCGAGTGCTGGGCGTGTCACCGCAGGGGTATCGCGAGCGATTCGTGCGGTAACGCACGGCGTGCGGCTGTTGTGATCGGGGCCGGAACGATTGCTGCTTTGGACTGAACGCAAATCGATCGTTTTCCAGTCCGAAACGCTGAAACTATTCAGGATCGGAGAACAATGGGTGGGGGCTTGTGCCGAGCCCGTCGTGCGCTCTATTCTGTTCCGTTGGCGATTCGAAGGGGGAGCAGCATGGACCGAATCCAGGCAATGGAAGTTTTTACCCGCGTGGTCGACGCGAACAGCTTCACGCGCGCGGCCGACACGCTCGCGATGCCGCGCGCGTCGGTGACGACCATCATCCAGAACCTCGAGGCGCTGCTCGGCGTGCGCCTGATGCACCGCACGACGCGCAGGCTGTCGCTGACGCAGGAAGGTGCGGCGTACTACGAGCATTGCATGAAGATCATCTCGGAGATCGCGGAGGCCGACGCGAGTTTCCAGACCGGCAACCGCAAGCCGAGCGGCGTGTTGCGCGTCCACATGCCAAGTTCGCTCGGGCGGCGCATCGTGCTGCCGTCGCTGTCGATTTTCCGGCAGCGCTACCCGGATATCACGCTTGAATTGGGCCTATCCGACCGCTACGTGGATCCGGTCGAGGAGGGCATCGACTGCATGATCCGGGTCGGGCCGCTCGAGGATTCGTCGATGGTCGCACGGCGGATCGGGATGCTGAAGCGCGTGACCTGCGCGTCGCCCGATTACCTCGCGCGTCACGGCGAGCCGCACGAGATTGCCGATCTCGCCGAGCATCATGCGGTGAATTATCGGTCGAGTCACGGCGCGCGCGCGATTCCGTGGGTGTTCATGATCGACGGCAAGCCGTTCGAGGTGCGGATGAACGGGGGCGTCACGGTCAACGATTCGGATGCCTATGTGACGTGCGGGCTCGAAGGGTTCGGGATGATCCAGCCGACGCTGTTCATGGTGCTGGAGAACCTGCTCGACGGCTCGCTGGTCGAGGTGCTGCCGGACTGCAATCCTAAGCCGAAGCCGATTTCGATCGTCTATCCGCACAACCGGCATCTGTCGCAGAAGGTGCGCGTGTTCGCCGACTGGATCGCGGAGGTGTTCGAGTCGACGCCGTCGCTGGAAGGTGGGGAGAACTGGCGCGGGCGGGTGGGGGCGCAGGCGGAGAAGGTGCAGCAAGGGGCGGTGGCGGCGTGACGTGCTGCATGGCGTGCGACGGGCACGCCGTGCGAGCATGCGCGTGCGCGTCGATGCACGAACAAGCGGCGATCGCGATGCGGCCGGGTATCGATGCGCACGCGCATCGTGCCCGGCCGGACATGCCCGCCGGAGTGTCGCAATGACACGAACGGTCTGGCGTTTGGTCGATGTTTCGATTTCGTCGACATATCTTCCGCACGACGATCCTGCAGGAAACGGTTGAACTCCTGACAACCCCGACAGTTATCTTTTGATCGACTGATTCGTTAAATTCGCGCGGCGGCTTTCCGCGTCTCGAGGAGAGCCGTGGGAGGGATGACCGCGGCCAGAAGAACGACTCACGATCCCCGGGGGAACCATGTCGAAGTCAATGACGATCATTCGACGCCTGGCGTGCCTGACCAGCGCGCTGGCGCTCGGTGCGTGCTCGAGCGACTGCAGCAACCTGCTTTCCGGCAGTCATTCAACGGCGTGCAATCTTGCGTGGGGCGCAGCGATTGTGGCCGTCGCGCCTGTTGCGTTGGTGTCCAGCGCAATCGACGATCACCGGCAAAATGCGCGCGAAGAGGAAACCTGGAGGCGGTGGAAGGCGGGCGATCCGCCGGTCGTTGCGCGATGCGTGGTCAATTGTCAGTTGCCGTTGCGCGTGACTCAGTCCGACTCGGGTGAGTACAGGCAGCTCTTCGCGCGCAGTCTCGATCAGATTATCGGGTGGTGGGGCGAGCACCCGACGCCCGGCCAGCTTCCGATCGTGGCCGTGGCCTACCAATACAAGGGGCAGCGCCTGATGGAGTCGGATCCGGCTGCGGCTGAAGCCTATCTGCGCAAGGCGGCCGTCATGGTGGCCGAGCCGGAAATGGCCGAAGGCCTCGAATCGGACTATTTTCCGGTGGGCGTGGTATCGAACAACAAGGGGTACTACGAGAAGGCGGCACAGGAGATTCAGGAAAGCCTGATGATCCTGCGCTTCAGGAAGAATGGAGCGAGCGCCGATGATTTCAGGTGTCAGCCCATTGCGGCATGGCCACCGAGTTACCCGGTGAAACTGGATGACGCCTGCCGTCACGCGTACCACGGCCTTTACGATCCTGAGTACAAGAAGATTTCCTATACGTATCAGCGAATCGACAGCGTTTATGAGCCGGTTCGGTCGAAATAGTGCGCTCGGGTTCCTCGCAGGGTGGGGCAGGCGGTGTGTGTGATTGGCCGCGCGGATGGCGCCGGTCAGAACGGCAGTGTACCGATGCGCGGATTCAGGCACGCGTAGACGAGGCTGAAGGTGAGCAACGCGAACAGCAGCGACGTGACGATGCGGGCGACCGTGCGTGTGCGTTCGACCCGGATGAGGAGCGTGCCGCCGACGAGCATGAGTGCCACGCCGACGTAGAAGTTGTTGGCGAAATCACCGAGATTGTGTTCGACGAGGCTGTCCACGAAGCTCATGTAGTCGTAGCTCAGCAGGCGGTGCAACTGGTCTGGCGTCGACAGGTTGGCGAACGTGCCGGCGACGAACACGAGCCCGATCAGCGTGAACAGCGTGGCGACGACGATCGTGATGCGCCGCTTCATCGGTCAGGCCACGGTGTAGAACGCGTGGATCTGCGCGTTGGCGAGCACGATCAGCATGACGACGGCCCAGCCGAGCACGAACGCGAAGCGCCTGCGGCTGCGATGGGCGTCAAGTGCAAACAGCGCGGCCGTCGCGTTGAGTGCGGCCAGCGCCAGCACGTAGAAGCGGCTGGCGAACAGGTCCGCCTCGGGGATCGCGCGGTCGACGTGATTGATCCAGTGATAGGTGATCGGTTTGAGGGCGAGGCCTTCGCCGATCACGGCGGGGTCGAGCAGGCGGGAGAGCGTCGGCGCGCCGGCGCCGACATAGCAAAGCACGACGGCTGTGAGTGCGAGGGCGGCTGTGCGCCAAATCTTGTCGGGAGTGGTCGGGATCATCGGGCGACGTCGGCCAGTGTGCTGGACGGCGTCATTGTGCCTGCAGAGCGGGCCGGTGTTGCTGCCCGGCCGAGGTGGCGCGAAGGTCGGCGCGCGAAAGCGGAACCGGCGCATCGGAAGATACAAATGAAAAAGCCGCTGTTCCTTTCGAAACAGCGGCTCTCGCATTTGGTGGCGAATCAGGGATTCGAACCCCGGACCTGCGGATTATGATTCCGTCGCTCTAACCGACTGAGCTAATTCGCCGAAGAAATGAATTATGGAGAATGCTGGCCTGGCTGTCAACACCTTTTTTCATCGCCGGTGAAAAAGGTGCCGGCGGCCGGTGCCGGCCTCGTTGCGGACGGTCGCCGCGCACTGCCGGCAACTGTCCGCCCAGCCACGTCAATCCTGCGCGTAGATGTTCGAGTCCTTCGTCTCCTTGACGAACAGCAGGCCGATCACGAACGTGGCCAGCGCGATCACGATCGGATACCAGAGGCCCGAGTAGATGTCGCCCTTCGCCGCGACGATCGCGAACGCAGTGGCCGGCAGGAAGCCGCCGAACCAGCCGTTGCCGATGTGATAGGGCAGCGACATCGACGTGTAGCGGATCCGCGTCGGGAACATCTCGACCAGCATTGCCGCGATCGGGCCGTAGACCATCGTCACGTAGATCACGAGGATCGTCAGGATCACGATCGTCATCGGCCAGTTGAGCTGTGCCGGGTCCGCCTTCGCCGGGTAGCCGGCCGCCTTCAGTGTCGACGCGAGCGTCTTGTCGAACGCCGCGCCCTGCGCCTTCGCGTCGGCCGCCTTGCCTTCATAGGCCGGGACCACCGTGTCGCCGACCTTGATCTGGGCCGTCGCGCCAGCCGGTGCCGCGACGTTCTCGTAGTTCAGGCCGGCCTTCGCGAGCGCGCTCTTCGCGACGTCGCACGAGTTCGTGAACTTCGACGTGCCCACCGGGTTGAACTGGAACGAGCAGGCGGCCGGATCGGCGATGACCGTGATCGGCGCCTTCTGCGTCGCGAGTTCGAGCTGCGGGTTCGCGTAGTGCGTGAGCGCCTTGAACAGCGGGAAGTAGGTCAGCGCCGCGATCAGGCAGCCCGCGAGGATGATCGGCTTGCGACCGATCTTGTCCGACAGCGAACCGAAGAACAGGAAGAACGGCGTGCCGATCAGGAGCGCGATCGCGATCAGGATGTTTGCGCTCGCCCCGTCCACCTTCAGCGTCTGCGTGAGGAAGAACAGCGCGTAGAACTGGCCCGTGTACCACACGACGGCCTGGCCGGCGGTCAGGCCGACGAGCGCGAGGATCACGATCTTCAGGTTCTTCCATTGGCCGAACGCTTCGGTCAGCGGCGCCTTCGACGTCTTGCCTTCCGCCTTGATGCGCAGGAACACCGGCGATTCGTTCAGCTGCATCCGGATCCACACCGACACCGCGAGCAGCAGGATCGACGCGATGAACGGCACGCGCCAGCCCCAGTTGCCGAACGCTTCCTCACCGATGAGCGTGCGGATGCCGAGGATCACGAGCAGTGACAGGAACAGGCCCAGCGTCGCGGTCGTCTGGATCCACGCGGTATAGAAGCCGCGACGGTTGGCCGGCGCATGCTCGGCGACGTAGGTCGCCGCACCGCCGTACTCGCCGCCGAGCGCGAGGCCCTGCAACAGCCGCATCGCGATGAAGATCACGGGCGCGGCGATGCCGATCGACGCGTAGCCGGGCAGGAAGCCGACCACGAACGTCGAGAGGCCCATGATCACGATCGTCACGAGGAACGTGTGCTTGCGGCCGACGAGGTCGCCGAGGCGGCCGAACACGATCGCGCCGAACGGCCGCACCGCGAAGCCGGCGGCGAAGCCGAGCAGCGTGAAGATGAAGGCGGCGGTCGGATTGACACCGGAGAAGAAACTCTTGCTGATGTAGGCCGCGAGCGAGCCGGCCAGGTAAAAGTCGTACCACTCGAACACGGTGCCGAGCGACGACGCGAAGATCACCTTCTTCTCTTCGCCCGTCATCGGCGCGTGCGAAATTTGCCCGCCTAACGTTGCCATGAGTCGTCTCCAAGTCCCTTGATATAGATGTGCGGCCGCCTTGGGTGAGCGGGCCTGTCGAGGATTATTGGTACGGAAACTTACGGCCGACTGACTCGCGCGTGCAAAACGACTGCACGTTAACCCGCGCCGAATCGGTCATTTTGTTCGCTCATCGTGCTGCGAAGTGCTTTGAACTTCCGGTAAATTGGCGGTTTCGATGCAATCGAGGCGTGCTGCGGCGGTGCGGGTCAGGGTTAATCCGGGGCCGCTTCGGTCAGCGGCAGGCTGACACGCACGAGCGTGCCGACGAGGCGCGGCGCGTGCTGGTAGACGTGATCGTCGAGCGTCAGCGTGCCGCCGTGCTGCGTGGCGATCTCGCGCACGATCGCGAGCCCGAGGCCGCTGCCGTCGCCTTCGCGGCCAAGGATCCGGTAGAAGCGCTCGACGACGCGCTCGCGTTCGGCGGCCGGAATGCCCGGCCCGGTGTCCTCGACTTCGAGATGCACGCGCTGCGCCGCGGGCTCGGCGCGCACGCGCACCGTGATGCGGCCGCCGTCCGGCGTATAGCGGATCGCGTTGTCGATCAGGTTGCCGAGCATCTCGCGCAGCATCACCGGATTGCCGTCGACGTTGAGCGGCGTGTCGTCCGGCGGGCCTTCGTAGCCGAGATCCATCCGTTTCGCGAGCGCGGCCTGCACCCAGTCGCGCACCGCGCGCCGCGCGAGCGCGGCGATCTCGACCGGCTCGAACGTCAGCCCGCTCGCGCGGTTCTCGGCGCGCGCAAGCGCGAGCAACTGGGTGACGAGCCGCGCGGCCTGCTCGGAGCTCGTCGCGATCTGCTCGAGCGAGCGCTGCACGTCGGGCGGGACGGGGTGGCGCAGCGCGAACTCGGCCTGCGTGCGCAGGCCCGCGAGCGGTGTCTTCATCTGATGGGCGGCATCGGCGATGAAACGCTTCTGCAGCGCCATGTTCTGTTCGAGGCGAGCGAGCAGGTCGTTGAACGACGTGACGAGCGGCTCGATCTCGGGTGGCGCGCGCTGCGCCTCGACCGGCGACAGGTCGTCGGGCCGTCGCGCGCGGATGTGCGCCTGCAGTGCGTTGAGCGGCGCGAGCCCGCGCGACAGCCCGAACCAGACCAGCAGGATCGCGAGCGGCAGGATCACGAACTGCGGCAGGATCACGCCCTTGATGATGTCGTTCGCGAGTGCGTTGCGCTTGTCCAGCGTTTCGCCGACCTGCACGAGCACGGGCTGCGGGCTGCCCGACTGCGGCAGCGCGACCGTCGTATACGCGACGCGCACGTCGTTGCCGCGCAGCAGGTCGTCGCGAAACATGACGACGCCTGGCGGCGGGCGATCCTCGTCGCGCGGCAGCGGCATGTCGGCTTCGCCGGCGACCAGCTCGCCGCGCGTGCCGAGCACCTGGAAGTAAACACTGTCGACGTTGTCCGCGCGCAGGAAGTCGCGGGTCTGCTCCGACAGCGTCAGTTCGGCGACGCCGTTCACTGGATGGATCTGCCGCGCGAGCACGTACGCGTTGGTCTCGAGCGCGCGATCGAACGGGCCGTTCGCGATCGTCTTCGGCGAGTTCATCGATCTGGGCGGCCGCGCGATCGAGGTCGTCACGGGCAGCCACACCCCCGACCAGTACCGCGAATACGCGGACGTCGCACGCCGCTTCGGTTTCGAAGCGTCGCGCGGCTC
>NZ_JAAGPG010000441.1:0-6906 GCF_017104665.1 Burkholderia sp. Se-20378
TGTGCGGCGCTGGGCGCAGGCATCGGCGCGCTGGCGGGTGGCGGCAAGGGCGCGGCGATCGGCGCAGGCGTCGGCGCACTGGTGGGCGGCGTGACGGGTTACAACTGGCAGGCAATCAAGAACAAGCTGGCACCGTCGGCAGCGCAAACGGGTACGCAAGTGACCGAGCAGCCGGACGGCTCGCTGAAGCTGAACGTGCCGAGCTCGGTGACGTTCGCGACGAACCAGTACGCGATCACGCCGGCCTTCCAGCCGCTGCTGAACGATCTGGCGACGACGCTGAACCAGAACCCGCAAGTGACGGCATCGATCGTCGGCTACACGGACAGCACGGGCTCGGCCCAGCTGAACCAGACGCTGTCGCAGAACCGCGCGCAGAGCGTCGTGAACGCACTGGCACAGCGCGGCGTGAACGGCGGCCGCCTGTCGGCGCAAGGCATGGGTGCATCGAACCCGATCGCGGACAACGCGACCGAAGCCGGCCGCGCACAGAACCGCCGCGTCGAAATCTACCTGCGCGCAGCACAGGCGCAGTAAGCGCACGACGAGGGGAAAGCGCGGGCTCGCCGCCCGCGCAACCGCGCCGGACAAGGCTTCCGGCCGAGCCGGTAACAAATCGAAAAAATTTTCGAACTTCTGTCGCAGGCCGTGGTCAGTATTTACGGTACGCGGCTGGTGTTGCCGGCGCGTCACCATTCTCCTCTTGTCGTTGTTGCTCCGGGGCCGTATCCGCCCCGGTTTTTTTTGCCCGCAGAATTCGTGCTGCATCGCAGCACATCACCGTCGGGCACACCGCTTGCGCGGCCCTGCCCGTTTCGGCGCCCGGTCAAGGGCGCCTGCCCGCGTCGCTGGCGCGCGCCCCTGCTAGAATCGCAGTTTCCCGTCGTTTTTCCGCCGTTCCTCTACAGACCCTATGTCCGCATCCGACCTCACTTCCGTGCAGGCTGCGGCGCCGCAAGGTGGCCGCCAGATCCTCGTTACGTCCGCACTGCCCTATGCCAACGGGCAGATCCACATCGGCCACCTGGTCGAGTACATCCAGACCGACATCTGGGTGCGGACGCTGCGAATGCATGGCCATGAGGTCTACTACATCGGCGCCGACGATACGCACGGCACGCCGATCATGCTGCGCGCGGAGAAGGAAGGCCTGACCCCGAAGCAGTTGATCGATCGCGTGTGGACCGAACACAAGCGCGATTTCGACAGCTTCGGCGTGTCGTTCGACAACTTCTACTCGACCGATTCGGACGAGAACCGCGTGCTGAGCGAGAAGATCTACGTCGCGCTGCAGGACGCCGGCTTCATCGCCGAGCGCGAGATCGAGCAGGCATACGATCCCGTCAAGGAAATGTTCCTGCCGGATCGCTTCATCAAGGGCGAGTGCCCGAAGTGCCACGCGAAGGACCAGTACGGCGACAACTGCGAAGTGTGCGGCTCGACCTACCTGCCGACCGAGCTGCTGAACCCGTATTCGGTCGTGTCGGGCGCGACGCCGGTGCGCAAGACGTCGAAGCACTACTTCTTCCGCCTGTCCGACCCGCGCTGCGAAACGTTCCTGCGCGAATGGGTGAGCGGCCTCGCGCAGCCCGAAGCAACCAACAAGATGCGCGAATGGCTCGGCGACGCCGGCGAGGCCAAGCTCGCCGACTGGGACATCTCGCGTGACGCGCCGTACTTCGGCTTCGAGATCCCGGGCGCGCCCGGCAAGTATTTCTACGTGTGGCTCGACGCGCCGGTCGGCTACTACGCGAGCTTCAAGAACCTGTGCGACCGCAACGGCGTCGACTTCGATGCATGGGTCCGCCCGGGCTCGACCACCGAGCAGTATCACTTCATCGGCAAGGACATCCTGTACTTCCACACGCTGTTCTGGCCCGCGATGCTCGAGTTCTCGGGCCACCGCACGCCGACCAACGTGTTCGCGCACGGCTTCCTGACGGTCGACGGCGCGAAGATGTCGAAGTCGCGCGGCACGTTCATCACCGCGCAGAGCTACATCGACACGGGCCTGAACCCCGAGTGGCTGCGCTACTACTTCGCCGCGAAGCTGAACGCGACGATGGAAGACATCGACCTGAACCTCGACGACTTCCAGGCGCGCGTAAACAGCGACCTCGTCGGCAAGTACGTGAACATCGCGAGCCGCGCGGCAGGCTTCCTGATCAAGCGCTTCGACGGTCGCGTGCAGGACAGCGCGATGAACCATCCGCTCGTCGCGAAGCTGCGCGACGCGATCCCGCAGATCGCCGCGCACTACGAAGCACGCGAGTACGGCCGCGCACTGCGCCACACGATGGAGCTCGCGGACGAAGTGAACGCGTACGTCGACGGTGCGAAGCCGTGGGATCTCGCGAAGGATCCGGCCAACGCGGTCGCGCTGCACGAAACCTGCAGCGTGAGCCTCGAGTCGTTCCGCCTGCTGTCGCTCGCGCTGAAGCCGGTGATGCCGCGCGTGGCCGAAGCCGTCGAGTCGTTCTTCGGGATCGCGCCGCTCGCATGGGCCGATGCCGCGAAGCCGCTGTCGTCGGAGCAGCCGATCAAGGCGTACCAGCACCTGATGACGCGCGTCGACCCGAAGCAGATCGAAGCGCTGCTCGCCGCTAACCGCGATTCGCTGCAAGCCGAAGCCACCGGCGCGGCTGTCGCGACCGCGAACGCCGCGAAGGATGCGAAGAACAACGCAAAGGCGAACGCGAAGCAGGCTGTCGTGAACGGCGCGGACGATGCACCGATCTCGATCGACGATTTCGCGAAGATCGACCTGCGCATCGCGAAGATCGTCGCGTGCCAGGCCGTCGAGGGCTCGGACAAGCTGCTGCAGCTCACGCTCGACGTCGGCGAGGAAAAGACCCGCAACGTGTTCTCGGGCATCAAGTCCGCGTACCAGCCCGAGCAGCTCGTCGGCAAGCTGACCGTGATGGTCGCGAACCTCGCGCCGCGCAAGATGAAGTTCGGCCTGTCCGAAGGGATGGTGCTCGCCGCGTCGGCCACCGACGAGAAGGCCGAGCCGGGCCTCTACATCCTCGAGCCGCACAGCGGCGCGAAGCCCGGCATGCGCGTGAAGTAAGCCGAACGCGCTGCCGCCTGCGCGAAAAAAAGCCCCGCACATCGTGCGGGGCTTTTTTCATGGCTGCTCGGCGCGCCGCTCGCGGGTGCCGTCACTGCCGAACCAGCGATCGAAGCGCCGCGTGTAGTTCAGGTCGACGCCCTGGAACGTGCCACCGTACGCGGACACCGACCAGAAGCGCGTCAGGTTGATCGTCGCCTTGAACGCGTTGCTGGCCGACTGCAGGCCCTGCTCGAAGCCGAGCACGAAGCGCTCGTTGATCGCCTTCGACACCAGCACGACCTGCGGGTCGGTCAGGCCGACTTCGCTGCGGCCGACCGAGACCTCGTCGAGACCGAAGGTCTGCGCGACGCGCTTGCCGGTCACGCTGCCGAGCAGTCCGAGCGCCGCCGTCATCGCACCCTGCTGGCCGACGTTGTTGCCCTGGTCGGTGCCGTGGCCGAACAGCAGCCACGACAGCTTTTCGTTGTCCGTGACGTTCGGCTCCGACACGAGCTTGACCGTCAGCGACTGGATCGTGCCCGTGACCTGCACGCCGGCCTCGACTTCCTGGTTGCGCCGCATCGCGAGGATGTTGACGCCCGGGTTCGACACGGGGCCGTTAAACGTGAAGAAGCCGTTCTCGATCGCGAGCTTGCGGCCGAACGACGTGTACGTCGATCCTTCGGTCACGCGCACGTTGCCGACCGCGCGCAGCGGCACGCCCGGCGCACTCATCACGGTGATCGTGCCGCGCAGCCCGAGATCCGCGCCGTGGCCCTTGAAGCGGAAGTTGTTGCCGAGACCGATGTCGACGTTCGCGCGCGGTGCGAGCGACGGTGCCGGCTTGTCCTCGGCCGGCTTCGGCTTCGCGACCGCGGTGCCGGTCGGCGTCTCGCCGCGCACCGTGCCGCCCGGCTCCACGATCACCACATCGTCCGACAGGTGCGGCGCCGATTCCTCGGGCAGGTCGAACAATGCGCGGTCGACGACGAACTTGCCGTCGATCGACAGCGCGCCGCGCGGCCCGTCGTTTGCGACCGTCGCCTTGCCCGACAGCGACAGCTTGCGATCCGGCGCCGCGAACAGCTCGAGCTTGTCCGCGACGATGCTCGCGGTCAGGTCGGGCGCCTCGCCGTCGAGGCGCACGCGGCCGAGCATGCGCAGCGTACCGTCGCCGCCGTGGAACTCGACCTGCTGGAATTCGACGAGGTTTTCCGACAGCTTCACGCGCACGATGCCATCCTTCAGCTGCACGCCCTGGTCGATGAGCGTCGCGGACAGGTCGTCGCCCGTCAGCATCCCCGACAGGTTCGGCTTCACCGGCGTGCCCGCGACCGTCAGCTTCAGCGACGCGCGACCGCCGAGCAGGTAGCTCGGCCCGAACAGGTTGCCGGTCGTCTTCAGTGCCGGGATATCGGCGTCGATGCGGCCCGACAATGGGCCATCGTTGACCACGCCGAACATGCCGTCGCGCAGCGCGAACGGCACGACCACGTTCGCGTCGAGCGTGCCGATCCGGTTCGCCTTCGCGAGCGCCGTCACGTTGAGCCGGTTGCCGGCCGTGAAGCTCGCGCGCGCGGACAGGTCGGTCAGCCCCAGCGATGCGATGCCGCGCCCGCTCTCGATCGTCACGTCGCCACCGCGCCGCTTCACCTGCACATAGCCCGTCGCGTTCGCGCCGAGCGAAAAATCCCAGTCGGCGTCGAGCACGACGTCGGTCCGCACCGGCGGCCGCTGGCCCGTCAGCTCCTGGCGGACCTCGAGGAAACGCGCGACCGACACACCGCTCACCGAGCCCGCCGAGCGCATCTGGCCATGGTCGAACACGAACGATTTCAGGTCGATCGCCGCGCCTTCGAGCGTGAGCCGGGTCGCGCCGAGCGTCACGCGGCCGGCGCCGGCCGACACGGTCAGCGGCGACTGCAGCGCGATGGCCGGTGTGCCGCGGTTCGCAAGACGCGTGACGGTGCCGTCCCAGCGCATCCCGTCGCGGTTTTCGACCACGCCGCCGTTCGCCGCGAGCGTCACGTCGATCACGCGGCCGCCGGCCATCCCGAGCGCCGACGCGTCGAGCGTGTGCTTCGCTCGCGTGCCGTCGAGGTTCGCGCGCAGCGATTTCAGCTTCAGCGAGCCGAGCGCGATGTCGGACGCGTCGGCCGTGAACACGAGCGCGCCGTGCGCGCCGTCGCGGATGTCCGCGCGGCCCTGCGCGGCACCGATCCGGTTCGAGCCGACGACGACGTGCTCGGCCTTGTAGGTAGCGGTCACGTTCGGGTGCGCGAAGCTGCCGGTCAGGTCGCCCTGCGCCTGCACGAGCCCTTCCACACCGAAACCGAGCCGGTCGAGCTGCGGTGCATCGACGACGAAGCGCAGCCGGTCGCTGGGCGCACCGAAGCTGCCGCGCAGGTCGACATGATTGCCCGCGATCGACAGGTTCGCGTTGCTCGGCAAAATGCGCGAGCCGGCGAGCTGCACGACGCCGGCGCCGGTCAGCGGCACGCCGTCGTACAGGCTGTCGCCGAGCTTGAAGGTCGCCTTCGTCGACACCTGCGGCGCGAATGCGCCCGACGCCGTCAGCGTGCCCGACACGCGCGTCTCGCCGCCCGGGGCCGGTGCCTTCGTCGCCTTGGCGGGCGCCTTGCCGCCACCCGCCTTCGGCGCACTCGCCGCGGCGAGCAGCAGCGGATCGAATCCGGTCAGCGTCGCCTTCGCGTCGTAGCTCGAATGCGCATCGTGGCGGAACACGCCCGTCAGGTCGATCCTGCCCTTGCCGGCCGTCACGCGCGCGTCGGTCAGCACCGTCTGCTGCGACGTCAGCGCAACTTTCGCGCGCGCGCCGAGCGCGAGCTTCGGGTCGTTCAGGTTGAAATCGACGGTCGTCACGTCGCCCGCGAGCGTCACGCCGAGCGGGCCGGCAAGACGCATCGGCCGCAACTCGGCGACGAACGCGTTCAGGTCGAGATTCGCGACCTTCAGGTCGAAGCGGCCCTTGCCGCCGGCCAGCGTGCCGTTGCCCGTCACGCTGCCGTCGCGGATCAGCTTCAGCGCGAGCGCGTCGATCCGCTGCGCGTGCGCGTCGAGATGCACGTTCGCGTGCGCGTCGATCACCGGCAGCAGGTGGTCGCCGAGCGTGCCGGGCTTCGCGTTGACGATCGACACCGGGCCCGTCACCGCGAAACCCTTCGCGGGCTCGGCCCCGGCCGGTGCGGTCACGGGCGCGAGTTCCGCGCGCACCGCGAGATCGGCGGCCGGCGCACCAGGCGCGAGCGCCTGCGGGTTCACGTGATCGAACGCGAGCGATGCGCGCGTGAGCGGCACCGCGCCGAACGGCGCGGCCTCGACGTGCGCACGCCCGTTCAGCTTCATCCCACTCGCGTCGACGTCGGCGACCAGCGCCTCGAGCGAGCCCGACACACGAGCGCGCGCGTCGACCGGCTCGTCGGACAGCTTGCCCGCATAAGTGGCTTCACCCGTCAGCGCGAACGGCTTCACGCCGTCGAGCTTCGCGCGTGCGGTCAGCGCGCCGTACGGCGTATCGACGCCGTCGAGCACGAGCTCATGGTGACGGCCGTCGCTGCGGCCGTTCAGCGCGATATGGTCGAGCTGCGTCGTCGAGCCGCCGTCGTGGATCGCGAGGCGATCGACCCGCAGGTCGTCGATCCGCAACTGCAGCGGCAGGCTCAGGTCCTGCGGCGTCGTACTCGGCGTCGACGGCCCCGGCGCGATCCGCACGTCGATCGTGCCGGCGCGAAGATACGCGATGGACAGCCGCCACGGCGCGCGGGTCAGCGCCCAGCGGCCGTCGAGCCGGTCGATGCGGATTTCGGTGCCGGTGCCGTCGGGGCACGTCCACG
>NZ_JAAGPG010000042.1:0-32219 GCF_017104665.1 Burkholderia sp. Se-20378
GCGCGTCGAACGCAAGACGCCCGGGCGTGCGCTCGGGCGTCGTATCGAACTCGAGCCGTTTCGGCTCGTCAGACGGATTCGTCATCGCTGCTTCCTGCCCGGCGCGGCGGTATCCCGCCGGCCGGGCTGCCGCCAGTCAGACCGCGCCGCCGTAAGCACGCACGAAGTCGCCCAGGCCGCGGTTGTAGCCGGCGCCGACGGCCTTGAACATGAAGTGGCCGTCGCGGCGATAGAAGCTGCCGACCTGCACCGACGTCTCCATCGAGAAGTCTTCCTCGAGCGCGTACTTCGCGATCACCGCGCCCGACACTTCGTCGGCGATCTGGATGTAGCTGTTGCGCACCTGGCCGAAATTCTGGCGACGCGCTTCCGCCTGGTCGATCGTCACGACCACCGAGATTTCCTCGACGTCGGCCGCGAGCTTCGTCACGTCGATGAAGATCACTTCGTCGTCGCCGTCGCCGCTGCCCGTGCGGTTGTCGCCGCTGTGCACGACGCCCAGGCACTTCGACGCGGGCATCCCGCGCTTCGGGAAATCGTCGCCCGGCTGGATGAAGGTGTCCTTGCGCTCCATCGTGCGCACTTCGCTGTTGTAGAACACGAAGTGCTGATCCGAGATCAGCTTCGGATTGCTCTGCGCGTCGTATTTGCACAGGAACACCGACACGTCGAGATCGAAGTCCGTACCCGTGTCCGTCGCGTTCGCGTCCCAACCGAGACCGATGCGGAACTTCTGCGTGCCGGGCGCTTCCTTCGACAGGTTGACGCGACCGCCTTTCGACAAATTGATCATCTGAACCTCTTCTGCTGGAACCGCCGTTGTGCCGGCGGCAATGCCGGGCCGCCCTGCGCGGCCCCTCGTTGATCGTGTTCGCCCCGCGCGTGACGCGCGATTACTCGCCCGCCACGGCCGTCCGGTCTTCCTTGCGTTGCACGATGATCGACGACCACACGGCCGCGGCGATCATCGCCGCGCCGATCAGGCCCGTGATGACCTCGGGCACTTCGAACTTCACGCCGAGGAACATGATCGTTGCGAGCGCACCGATTGCCCAGAAGGCGCCGTGTTCGAGAAAGCGGTACTGCGCGAGCGTGCCCTTCTTCAGCAGCACGAGCGTCATCTCCCGGATATAGGCCGCGCCGACGCCAAGGCCGAGCGCGATCAGGAAGATGTTGTTCGACAGCGCGAATGCACCGATCACGCCGTCGAAGCTGAACGACGAATCGAGCACTTCGAGATACATGAAACCCGCGACGCCTTCACGCACCACGCGCGTACCCGTCTCCTCGCCGCCGATCAGGTCGCCGATGCCGTGGGCGATCACGAAGCTGATCACGCCGAACGCGCCCGCGAGCAGGAAGCCCACTTGCTCGACCGCCGGCACATAGAGCGACGCGATGATGATGATCGCGAGCGTCAGCGCCACTTCCAGCGCCGTGATGCGGCCGAGGTGGCTCATCGGGCCTTCCAGGAAGCCGATCCAGTGCTCGTCCTTCTCGGTGTCGAGCATGAACTTGAAGAACACCATCAGCAGGAACGCGCCGCCGAATGCGGATACCTGGTGATGCGCGGACGTGAGGATCGACGCGTACTGCTCCGGCGATTCGATCGCGAGCTTCAGCGCGTCCCACATGCCGATGTGGCCGATCACCGCGACGATCAGCAGCGGGAACACGAGCCGCATGCCGAACACGGCGACCGGCAGGCCGAACACCATGAAGCGGTTGCGCCACTTCTCCGACCAGTTCTTGAGCACCGATGCATTGACGACCGCGTTGTCGAGCGACAGCGAGATTTCGAGCACCGACAGGACCGCGACGATCAGCATGTCCTTCACGCCGCCAAGGAGATAGGCCGCGACGAGCGCGAGCACCGTAAGCGACAACGGGATCTTGAAGTCTTTCAACATGATGGGGGGAGTAATCGAGTTCTGGATAAAAGACGGGCGGGCTGCGCTTACTTCGCGCGCACCCATTCGCAGAATTCCTGCGTGATCAACTGTTCGTAGATCTGTTCGTCGCTGAGGTCGAGCGATTCGAGATGCAGGAAGCCGACGTTCGGCATCTCGTCCGCGACTTCCGCGAGGAAGCCGAATTCGCTCGGATCGCCGACGCCGACGAGCGACCAGTACAGCGGGTAGTGCTGCGACTCGGCCAGCAGCTGGCGCACGCGCTTGCGATCGTTCTTCGGGTTCTGGCCGTCGGTGACGAACAGCACCCATGCGGGCAGATGGCCGTTCACCGGCGCGGAAGCGGCCGGCGCGGGCGTCTCGTCCGCCCCGCCGAACAGCCGGCTCAGGAAGCCGCGCTTCTCTTCGCGCTTCGGCGACGGCTCCGGCGCGCGGAAGAAGAAGTCGACGATGTCGTTCATCACCGGCGCGTACTGCGTGCCGCCCCACTTGTCGATCCGCGCTTCGAGCACGTGGTCGGAGATGTACGAGCCGTAGTTGTCCGGCGTGGCGGTCGGCAGGCGGTCGTAGCCTTCGGTGAAGGTCCACGTATCGACTTCGCCGTTGTCGTCGAACTTGAGTGCGATGCCGAGGATCCGGTCGTGCGTGTCCTGGATCACGCCCGACTGGTACAGCGGCTTCGCGGAGCCGGAGATGTCGAGCGCCGCGCCGACACGCACGACGGGCGGCTTCAGGATCTGGCGTTTTTCGAGGACGATCGCGACCTTCGCCGCGCGTTTCTCAAGCGTAATCATGCGGTGTTCTCTCGGTTCTTTCAGTTGTGCTTCGGAGCGAATCGGGTGATCAGGTCCTGTTCGAGCTGGCGCAGGCGCGGCGCGTCCTGCTCGCGCTGGCGCTTGCCGTCGGCGATGATCTGCGTGATGTCGTCGAATGCACCGAACAGCTGCTGCTGCGCGTATTCGAACGTGTCGGTCGAGATCACCGGGCGCTGGCTCAGCTTCGCGACTTCCTGCGCGTTCTGGCGGTTCAGGTCGGCCTGCGCGCGGATCGCCTCGTCGGCCGCGTCGTACGTCGCGTTCGCAAGCGCCGCCGCGCGCTTCGTGCTGAGCTGCTCGAGGTAGAGCGCGAACGCGTTGGTCCACGCGGGGATCAGCACGGTCTTGATCGTCATGAACTTCGACGTCAGCGTGCGTTTCTGGTCCTGCTCCATCCGGATCTGCGGCGCGAGCTGCTTCGACATCAGCATCGCGCGATCGAGGTCGTCGAGCTTGCTTTCGAGCGCGTCGACCTTGCGCTTCACGTCGAGCAGGCGTTGCGCGGCGAACGCGTCGTCCACCGGCTGCTGGCCGGCTTCGAGATGCGCGCGCAGCGTCGCGAGCGCCGTTTCACCGTGCGCCTTCGACTGCGCGAGCTCCTGGTGCAGCGCGTAGTTGTCGTTGTACATCCGCTCGAGCTCGTCGATGCCGGCCTTCTGGCGCTGCGCATGGTTCTCGAGCTCGACGACGAGCGTGTCCATCCGCTTGCTCACCGACTCGTATTGCGACAGCAGCTTCTCCTTGGTCGAGCGGAACAGCCGCGTGACCTGCGTAAGCAGCCCGCCCTTGTCGGCGCCGCGCGGGTCGAGCCCCTTCGCGGTCGCGATCAGTTCGTTGAGCTTGTCGCCGAACTGGTCGGCATCCGACGCACGGACGCTCGCGAGAATCTGCTGCGAGAAGGCCGCGATCCGCGTGCCCTGCGTCGCGCCGAGCTGGTCGATCTCGTCGACGGTGATCAGGCGGACATTCTCCGCCGGGCGTGCAACCGGCACGGCAACGGCGGCGGCAGGCATGACGACGGGGGACGAAGACGGGGTGGAAGGACGATCGCTGACCGCATCGGAGTTCTTGTCATCGAATAGCGGCTTCATGTGGCTACCACGTTTCCTTTTCTGCTTTCTGCTGCGTGTTGTCATGCGCGCGAGGCGCGCATCCGCGATTGCCGTCGTGCTCTCTCACGGGCGGCAGACGGACAATAAATGGCTCAAGCGCCTTGCGTCAAGGGAAGGAATTCTTTCAATTTCCATTCATTTTGTAATGTAATGGATCGACACGATGCCCGATCGTTGCCATCCCTGCCGCCATGCATACGGGCCGCGCAAGATTCGAACGTATCGAAACTTACATGTCTGATCATTGTGAAAGATAAATGAAACCGCCTGTCTGGGCGGGTTTCGGACGACGCACATGCGTGGCCGAGACACGCGCGAGTGCCGATCGCGCGCTACCGATCCTGCACGCGATTCATCCCGAGCCGAGGCAGGATGAACGGCACCGATCGGCCACGAATCGTGAAATCCCACCGTCCTTCGATGTCGACGAACGTCGCGCTGAAATGCCGGTCGTCGGTCCACGTCATGTCGTTCAGATGGCACGACGCATACATCGCGCCCACCGTGCGCCGCGCAAGTTCCTTCAGCGGATCCTTCGACACGAGCGTGAACGTGACGGCCTCCTCGAACAGGCAGTCGTAGTCGGTGACGAGCAGATACGCGTCCGGCGTCTCGAACTGGCGAAGCAGCACATAGCCGGAAACAGTGAGGCCGGAACGTTCGCCATTCACGAGCACATGCGTGCGTGACGGCCACGCTTCATAAGGACCATCGTGCGTTTCGAGCGTGAAGCGCTCGATCGGCTTCATCGCCGGGCCGGTTGGCGAAGGGCTCGTTCCCGAGGCATCGCCGCGTCAGTTCGCGGCCTTGCGATACAGCGCGACGTACCCCGCGAGCATCAGCAGCAGCGACCCGCTAACGCGGTTCAGCCACTTCTCCCCCGCCGCCTTCCACACACGCACCGAATGCACGCCGAGCAGCGCATAGCCGGTCATCCCGACGACGTCGATCGCGACGATCGTCGCCGCGAGGATCGCGTACTGCGGCGCGATCGCGTGCGACCGGTCGACGAACTGCGGCAGCAGCGCGGACATGAACAGGTAGTACTTCGGGTTGCTCATCGCAACGAAAAAGCTCCTCAGGAACGCGGTCCGGCGATCGGGCGTCGCGTGATCGAGCGCCTGCGCAGCGGCAGAACCGCCGGACGACAGCAGCATCCGCACACCGACATAGGCGAGCCACGCAGCGCCGGCCAGTTTCAGCGTGACGAATGCCGTTTCCGACGCGTCGAGCAGCATCCCGAGACCGAACCCGACCAGCGCGACGAGCACGACATCGGCCGTGACGGCGCCGAGCATGCCGACCATCGCGTGACGCAATCCGTACCGCGAGCCGTTGCTCATTGCGAGCAACACCGTCGGGCCGGGCGTCGCAACGCCGACGGACAGGATCAGGGCAAAAGCGAGCAAGGCGGACAGCGACATGGCGTGGCGTTCCTTCTGAAGGGAGCGTGCTGACGGGATGGCGTCGCCGTCTTCAACCACGCGGGCCGCTGCCGGCGCGCACGCAATCATGACGACGAATTCGAGCGGCTCATGATCGCACGTTCGTCCCGATGTCCGCTCGGCGGCCATGTGACGTCGATCCGGCACGGCGTTCGACCGCCATCCCAGATAGTGAGCGATCATTTTCGTAAACGACAATGATTCTCGTTTACGTTAGACTCCGCCCCTCGATAAAAAAACGTCCGCGACTGCACGGACGCATCACCCCGCCCGGATTCCGACTTGCCGCCCTGGGATGGATTACCGACCACACCCGATTTGCGTCCCATGTCGACACTTTCGTTACCCGCCCGGCGTCTCACGCCGATTGCCTTCGGCATTGCGCTGACCTGCGCGCTCGCTACCTCGGCGCAGGCCCAGCAGGCCCCGTCCGCCGCCACTGTCGCGCCCGACACGTCCGTGCTGCCGTCGATCAACGTCACGGGCGCCGCCGAGCCGCTGCCCGGCGACCTCGCGCCGACCTACGCGGGCGGCCAGGTCGCGCGCGGTGCGGATTACGGCGTACTCGGCCGGCAAAAGGCGAGCGACGTGCCGTTCAGCATGACCACCTACACGTCGAAGCTGATCGAAGACCAGCAGGCACGCACCCTTGCCGACGTGCTCGACAACGATCCGGCCGTGCGCAGCGCGTCCGGTTACGGCAACTTCTCGCAGGTATTCATCATCCGCGGCTTCCAGCTCGCCGGCGACGACGTCTCGCTGAACGGCCTGTACGGCGTCACGCCGCGACAGCTCGTCCAGACCGAGGCGGTCGAACGCGTCGACGTGCTCAAGGGCGCGAATGCATTCCTGAGCGGCGCGTCGCCGAACGGCTCCGCGGTTGGCGGCGGCGTGAACCTGCAGTTGAAGCGCGCGGACGACAAACCGCTCACGCGCGTCACCGTCGACGGCTCGGTGTCCGGCTCGATCGGCACGCACGTCGACATCGGCCGCCGCTTCGGCAGCGAGGGCCAGTTCGGCGTGCGCGTGAACCAGTCGATCGGCGGCGGCGACACGGCCGTCAGCGACGAGCGCCACCGCAACAACGTGACGGCCGTATCGCTCGACTGGCGCGGCGACAAGCTGCGCCTGTACGGCGACTTCCTGTATCAGCGCGAACGGATCGACAACGGCCGCCCCGTCGTGCTGATCAGTGGCAGCCAGGTGCCGGCCGTGCCGTCCGCGACGCACAACTACGCGCAGCCGTGGAGCTTCAGCGAGCTCGAGGATACGGTCGGGATCGTGCGCGCCGAATACGATTTCCTGCCCGCATGGACCGCCTATGTGTCGGCCGGCGCCCGACATACGAACGAGCACGGCGACTATTACACGCCGACCTACTCGTCGTCCGGCACGACCGGCTCGCGTCTGAGCGTGCCGCACAAGGAGGATGCCCAATCGGCCGAAGCCGGTGTGCGCGGCCGCTTCACGACCGGCCCCGTGTCGCACTTCGTGACGGCCGGCGCATCGTTCATTCGCATCGACAGCCAGTCTGCGTACACGATGTCGAGTGCGTTTCCGACGACGCTCTACGATCCCGCGCCGGTCGCGTTCCCGCCGACCGCCTATGCGGGCGGCGACATGAGCGATCCGGGCACGGTCACCAAGACCTGGCTGCGCAGCGTCGCGGTGTCCGACACGCTCGGCTTCCTCGGCGACCGCGTGCTGTTCACGATCGGCGCGCGCCGCCAGTCGATCTCCGTCGACAATTTCGACTACACGGGCGCGGTATCGTCGACGTACAGCGACGCGATCACGACGCCCGTGTTCGGTCTCGTCGTCAAGCCGTGGCAGAACGTATCGATCTACGCGAACCGCAGCGAGGCGCTCGCGCAGGGCGAAATCGCGCCGAACACCGCGCGCAATGCAGGTCAGTCGCTGTCGCCGTTCCGGTCGAAGCAGGTCGAGGCCGGCATCCGCTACGACACCAGCAAGTACGGTGCGTCGCTCGCGCTGTTCCAGATCGAGAAGCCCATGGCGTACACCGATCCGACGTCGAACCTGTTCGGCGCCAATGGCACGCAACGACACCGTGGCGTGGAAACTGCCGTGTTCGGTGAACCGTGGAAAGGCGTCCGGCTGATCGCGGGCGCGACGTACATCAACGCGACGCTGCAGAACACGGCGGGCGGCGCGAACGATGGCAACCGGCCGATCGGCGTGCCGTCGTTCCTGCTCAACGCGGGCGCCGAATACGACGTGCCGATGCTGCGCGGCCTCACGCTGACCGCACGCTGGATCCACACGGGCCCGCAGTACGTGGACGTCGCGAACACGGCGTCGATCCAGGCATGGGACCGCTATGATCTCGGTGCGCGCTACGCGACGGAACTGTTCGGCCGGAAGACGACGTTCCGTGCGACCGTTCGCAATGTCACGAACAAGTCGTACTGGTCGTCGACGACCGGCGGGTACCTGACACAAGGCGATCCGCGTTCGGTGTGGCTGTCGATGACGACGGATTTTTGACGATCGCGGAATGGAGTGGCGGGCTGCCGCCAGAGTTTGCTATACTCTCGGTCTTCCGGAGAGATGGATGAGTGGTTTAAGTCGCACGCCTGGAAAGCGTGTATAGGTTAATCGCCTATCGGGGGTTCGAATCCCCCTCTCTCCGCCAGAATTCAATGCCCGCGCCAGCGGGCATTTTCGTTTCCGGAGGAAGCAACCCGACAGTTCGGCTTGCGCGGGGGATTCGAAGGGATTCGCTTGCAAGCGAATCCGCGGCCCGCGCTCGTGTGGGCGAATCCCTCCTCTCTCTGCCAGGACATCAGCAAAAACGGGCCGCTCGGCCCGTTTTTCATTTCTGGGCACCAAAGCGCCCGTCAATCGTCGATGTGGCTGTTGTCCGCGCCCGTGATGCGTTCTTGCATCGCCGATTTCCCCTTGCTCCCAGGATGCGCACTACGCAGACACGCTCGCCATCATGCGCTTCGCATCGATTTCGGTCGCAGGCATCAAGCGCGGGCGCCGGCCATGTAATTCAATGCACTTCTTGTCGCTCCATTGTCTTTCTCGGCCAGACGACGCCCATTCAGTCCGTCATTCGAAATTGAATAACGATCGGAAATCCGCATCACCGATTCGGCTTCACAAATTTTTCGGTATGCGACCGATACACTGACGTCCAGAAAAGCTACCGAACCCGGCCCCTCTCCGTGGACAGCCCGCTTCCTCGTTTGGGCCGAGCGTGCGGCGCACCGCAACTCCCGAACACGGCACGCTAAAGATGTGTATTCTCCTGACGATATCCAGGGTTTCATCACCGCGAGTCAGTTCCATGCGATTGAGTCCACGGTTCGCCATGACGGCTGTCGCTGCGACGATGCTGTCAGCTTGCGCAACGGCATTTTCGCCCGCGTCGATCAGCACCACCGTCGCGGTGACATCTCCGCCGTTCGAGAAATCGCTGCGCGACGGCGGATCGTCGACCGACCTGCCGGCCATCGGTCAGCCTTCATCCGAATTCCGTACGCTTCTTTCCGTTCGCGAATGCGCTGCCAGCAAATGCGCAGCGGGAATCGCCAAGCCGACGCTCGCGGTCACGGTCCAGCGCGTGTCCGAAGGACTGGCAGCGATACGTTTCTCGGTCAACGGAGAGATCGGCAGCAGCCAGACGCTGAAATCGCAAGCCGGGAAAGTCACGTCGGAAGTGACCATGTCGATTCCGTCGGGCGTGACGCCGATCAACGATCAATTTGCCGTCGATCGGGTCGCGACGATCAAGATTGGCGAGTTCCGCCACGTGGCCTTGCCGCACGGCATCCGTGCCTACGTCTGCGTCGCCATACCGAACGCCAAAGGCGTGACGGACGGAAGCTGTGATTTCAGCCGGGTGCAGACGACCAAGGGAGCCGAGCTCGGGACTGCCGCGCTCTGACCCACCCGTCACGGCGCCAACGCGAACGAGTCCCGGCACTTTGAGCCATGCCGGAAGACACCCGCGTCACGGATGCCGGATGTAATCCACCAGCGCCCGCGTATATTCATCCGGCTTTCGATCAAGCAGACTCACGACGATCGCCACCGCGAACCCCGCCGGCACCCCGAACACCCCCGAACTGATCGATTCGATCCCGAACCACGTGCGGCCCGCGAACCCCGTCAGTTGCGTGAAGAACGGATAGGTCGACACGATGTAGTACACGCACACCGCGAGCCCCGTCACCATCCCGGCGATTGCGCCGCGCGTCGTCGTGCGCTTCCAGAACACGCCGAGCACGAGCACCGGAAAGAAGCTCGAAGCCGCCAGCGAGAACGCGGCGCCGACCAGAAACAGGATCTTCCCGGTATTGAGCGACGCGACATACGACGCGAACAGCGCGACACCGAGCAGCAGCACCTTCGAGATCGTCACGCGCCGCTGGCTCGATGCATCGGGCGCGACCATGCAGTAGTAGACGTCGTGCGACAGCGCGTTCGCGATCGTCAGCAGCAACCCGTCGGCGGTCGACAGCGCCGCGGCCAGCGCACCGGCCGCGATCAGCCCCGACACGACATACGGCAGCCCGGCGATCTCCGGCGCGGCCAGCACGACCATGTCCGGCTGCATCTGGATTTCCGACCAGTGCACGATGCCGTCGCGAATCACCTCGACGACGCTGATCAGGTCGGGTTCGAAGTGATGCCATTGCGTGACCCACGCCGGCAATGCGGCGAACGGTCGCCCGACGAGGTTCGCGAGGATCTCGTACTTGATCAGCACCGCGAGCACCGGCACGCTCAGGTAGAACAGCGCGATGAAGAACAGGGTCCACCCGACCGAGCGCCGTGCCGACGCGACCGACGTGGTCGTGTTGTAGCGCGTCAGGATGTGCGGCAGGCTCGCGGTGCCGAGCGACAGGCACAGCAGCAGCGCAAGGAAATTCCGCTCGCGCGGCTTGCGTTCGTCGTCGCTCGCGGCGGGAAACGGCTCGTGCATCGGCACGGGCGGCTCGGCCCGGGCCAGCAGATCGTCGCGCACCTGCGTCCACGCGACGCGCGCCGCCGCCGGATCGCGCGGGAAGTCTGCCAGCTCGCGCTCACGCTGACTGATCTCGCGCAGCGGCCCGTTGTGGCGCCGCAGGTCGGCAAGCTGGTCGGTGAGATGGCGGCGTGCGTCCGCATAGGATGCCGGCAGCCGGTCGAGCCGCGTCTGGATATCCGCCGCTTGCCGGCGATACGCGTCGCGCACCTGCTGCTCGTCGAACGCATCGCGCACCTGCGCCTCACGCGCCGCGACCCGCTCCATCAGCTTGCCGTAATTGAACTGCGGCACGGGGCCGAGCCCGTTCTTCATCGCGATCAGCGACACCGGAATCAGGATCGCGCTGATCAGGATGATGTACTGCGCGACCTGCGTCCACGTGACCGCGCGCATCCCGCCGAGAAACGAGCACACGAGAATGCCCGCGAGCCCGCAGAAGATCCCGATCGCGAAATCGACGCCGATGAAGCGTGTCGCGATCAGGCCGATCCCCTGGATCTGCGCGACCAGGTACACGAACGAACACAGGATCGCCGCGCCGGCCGCCAGCGCGCGCACGGCCGTGCTCGAAAAGCGCGTCCCGAGGAAATCGGGAATCGTGTAGCGCGCGAGCTTGCGCACATAAGGCGCGAGCAGGAACGCGACGAGGCAGAACCCGCCTGTCCAGCCCATCACGTACGCGAGTGCATCGTAGCCGGTCGAGTAGAGCGATCCGGCCAGGCCGATGAACGATGCGGCCGACAGCCAGTCGGCCGCCGTCGCCATCCCGTTGAAGGCAGACGGCACGCGCCGCCCGGCCACGTAGTACTCGACGAGATCGGATGTGCGCGACAGCAGCCCGATCACCGCATATACGGCAATCGGCACGAACAGGAACACGTAGCCGATCCAGACGCCGGAGCCGGTGGCACGCTCGATCCGCCACATCAGCAGCACGAACCCGAGAAACCCCAGCGTGTAGAGCGCATATGCGCGGATCAGTCGATGCGTCAGCATGAATCAGTGCCCACCGTTCGCATGGCCGGCGCGTGCCGCATGATCGTCGTACGCACGGCGCAGCGTGCGGTCCGCGCGTTGCATCAGCCCGATATAGACGACGATCAGCACGAGATACACGAGAATCGCGCCCTGCGCGCCGACGTAGAACGGCAGGCTGAACCCGGCGAAGCGGATCCCTGCGAGCGCGGGTGCGAAGAACGGCACGATGAACGACACCGAAAAGCCGATCACCATCAGCACCGCGATCAGCGCGACGTTGAAGCGCCAGTAGCGTGCGTGGGCACGCGCGAGCGGCTCGGGAACGGGCGGTGGCGCGACAGGCGCGGGACGGGTCGGAACGGTCATGCCGTTATGTAACAAAAAGCCCCTGCGCGGGCAATCGGGATTGCCGCGCAGGGGCTCGTGCGCGTGATGCGCAACCGGTACGATCAGCGCACTTCGGCGAGCTGCTCGAGGATGGCCGGATTCTCGAGCGTGGACGTGTCCTGCGTGATCGCCTCGCCCTTCGCGAGCGAACGCAGCAGGCGCCGCATGATCTTACCCGAGCGGGTCTTCGGCAGGTTGTCGCCGAAGCGGATGTCCTTCGGCTTCGCGATCGGCCCGATCTGCTTGCCGACCCAGTCGCGCAACGTCTTCGCCAGCGCCGCCGCTTCCTCGCCTTCCGGACGCGAACGCTTCAGCACCACGAACGCGACCACCGCCTCGCCCGTCGTATCGTCCGGACGGCCGACCACGGCTGCCTCGGCCACGAGTTCGTGCGAGACCAGCGCCGATTCGATTTCCATCGTACCGAGCCGGTGGCCCGACACGTTCAGCACGTCGTCGATCCGGCCCATGATCGTGAAGTAGCCGGTGTCCTTGTCGCGCACGGTGCCGTCGCCGGCCAGATACAGCCGCCCGCCGAGTTCCTCGGGGTAGTAGCTTTTCTTGAAGCGCTCCGGGTCGCCCCAGATCGTGCGGATCATCGCGGGCCACGGGCGCTTGACGACGAGGATGCCGCCCTGCCCGTTCGGCACGTCCTGGCCGGTTTCGTCGACCACCGCGGCCATGATGCCCGGCAGCGGCAGCGTGCACGAACCGGGTACGGTCGGCGTCGCGCCCGGCAGCGGCGTGATCATGTGGCCGCCCGTCTCGGTCTGCCACCAGGTGTCGACGATCGGGCAGCGCTCCTGGCCGACGTGCTTGTGATACCACATCCACGCTTCCGGATTGATCGGCTCGCCAACGGTGCCGATGATGCGCAGGCTCGACAGGTCGTAGCTCTTCGGATGCACCTTGTCGTCGGCCTCGGCCGCCTTGATCAGCGAACGGATCGCGGTCGGCGCGGTGTAGAACACGGTGACCTTGTGATCGCCGATCATCTTCCAGAAACGGCCGGCGTCCGGATAGGTCGGCACGCCTTCGAACACGACCTGCGTGCCGCCGCATGCGAGCGGGCCGTACGTGATGTACGTGTGGCCCGTGACCCAGCCGATGTCGGCCGTGCACCAGAACACGTCGTCGGGCTTCCAGTCGAAGGTCCACTTCATCGTCTGCGCGGCCCACAGCAGGTAGCCGCCCGTGCTGTGCTGCACGCCCTTCGGCTTGCCGGTCGAGCCCGACGTATACAGGATGAACAGCGGATGCTCGGCGCCGACCCATTCCGGCTCGCACTGGTCGGATTCGCCGTCCGTCAGTTCGTGCATCCACAGGTCGCGCTCGGCGTGCCAGTCGATCTTGCCGCCGGTGCGGCGATAGACGATCACGCTCTTCACGGCCTCGCAGCCGCCCAGCGCGATCGCTTCATCCGCGATGCTCTTCAGCGGCAGCGTCTTGCCACCGCGCGCCTGTTCGTCGGCCGTGATGAGCGCCGTCGCGCCGACGTCGACGAGCCGCTCGTTCAACGACTTCGCGGAGAAACCGCCGAACACGACCGAGTGCGTCGCGCCAATGCGCGCGCAGGCCTGCATCGCGACGATGCCTTCGATCGACATCGGGATATAGATGACGACGCGGTCGCCCTTGCCGATCCCGCGCTTCTTCAGTGCATTCGCGAAACGCGATACGCGCGCGAGGAGATCCGCATAGGTGACGCGCGTGACGGTGCCGTCATCGGCTTCGAAAATCACCGCGACGCGCTCGCCGTTGCCGGCTTCGACGTGACGATCGAGGCAGTTGTACGACGCGTTCAGCTCGCCGTCCTCGAACCACTTGTAGAACGGCGCGTTGGACTCGTCGAGCACTTTCGTGAACGGCTTGTGCCACGCAAGACCCTCGCGCGCGAGGCGCGCCCAGAATCCTTCGTAATCGTTTTCGGCCTCGGCGGCGAGCGCACGATAGGCCGGCATGCCGGAAATGGTCGCCGCCTGTTCGAGCGCCGCGGGCGGCGCAAACTGACGGGTTTCGTGAAGAACCGATTCAATCGCAGACATCGACTACCCCTTGGTGAACATGAATCCTCTGCATGGCGGCGCGATCGTGCGCGCCGCGCGTCTTGGCCGGCGCAAGCGCGCCGCTGTCTCCTACCCACCACCCGCGCACGGCCCGAAGGCTGCTGCGCGATGCTGCGCCGCACCACGTCGCACGATGGCGACCGGGCGACCCGACAGTTTCCACAATAAGCGCTCGAACTTACCCGTCACTTACGCGGCACGGCCGTTTCGCCCGTCGGGCGGCGCCCGCTTGTAGCTTTACGCTGTAACGAGCGCGACCCTACAATCCTAACTGAACTCGCCTTCCGGATTCCAGCTTGAATCGCTACGCTTTCTTTCTCGTGCTGTCGATGCTGTTCGTCGGCAGCAATGTCGGTATCGGTAAATCGATCGTTGTCTTCGTTCCCGTCGCCATCCTCGCCACGCTGCGCTTCGTGATCGCGATTGCCGTGCTGTGGCCGCTGTTCAGCCCGGTGAAGATGCGCACGGTCAAGCGCGGCGAATGGCTGAACCTGTTCCTGCAGGCGTTCTTCGGCACCTTCATGTTTACGCTGCTGATGCTGAACGGCGTGCAGCGCACGAGCGCGGTCGCCGCCGGCGTGATCACCAGCACGATCCCGGCGATCGTCGCGCTGTTCGCGTGGCTGATCCTGCGTGAAAAACCGAACGGTCGTGCGCTGGTATCGATTGCACTCGCGATCGCCGGCGTCGTGACGATCAACCTCGCGAACGGCAGCGCGGCCGGGCACGGCGCGTCGTCGCTGACCGGCAACCTGCTGATCCTCGGCGCGGTGTGCTGCGAATCGATCTACGTGATCCTGTCGCGCCGCCTCACGCAGACGCTCGCGCCGATCGACATCTGCGCGTACACGCACCTGTTCGGCCTGTGCCTGATGCTGCCGCTCGGCGCGACGGCCATGTGGCATTTCGATTACGCGAGCGTGCCGGCCAGCACCTGGGCGCTCGTCGTCTGGTACGGCCTGTCGGCCAGCATCTTCTCGTTCTGGCTGTGGATGAAAGGCATCCGGCACGTGCCGGGCAGCCTCGCCGGCGTGTTCAGCGCGGTGCTGCCGGTCGCGGCCGCCGCGTATGGCATCGCGTTCCTCGGCGAGCGCCCGACGCTCGCCCACGGCATCGCGCTCGCGTGCGTCGTCACCGGCATCGTGCTCGCGAGCCTGCGCGTGAAACGCGTGCCGGCTGCCGCCTCCTGATCCGTCCCTGGCAGGGCCGGCGCGTCACTGCAGTCGCGCTGGCCGACGCGTTACAATAGCGCGCCTTTTCAAGATTACCCCCGATACCTGCGCACCGCGCCCGACTGTCCACCATGTCTGCCCCGCATTCGCCCGGCCGCCCCGCGCGTCGCCCGCTTCGCCCGCTTCCCGCGCTGATTTTCATGAGCCGCTGGCTCCAGGTTCCGCTTTACCTCGGCCTGATCGTTGCGCAGGCCGTCTACGTGTTCCTGTTCCTGAAGGAAGTCTGGCACCTGCTGTCGCATGCGACGAGCCTCGACGAAATCAGCGTGATGCTCGCGGTGCTCGGCCTGATCGATGTGGTGATGATCTCGAACCTGCTGATCATGGTGATCGTCGGCGGTTACGAAACGTTCGTGTCGCGCCTCGGCATCGAGGGCCACCCCGACGAGCCCGAGTGGCTCGACCACGTGAACGCGGGCGTGCTGAAGGTCAAGCTGTCGATGGCGCTGATCAGCATTTCGTCGATCCACCTGCTCAAGACGTTCATCAACCCCGACCAGCACACGATGCACGCGATCATGTGGCAGGTGATCATCCACGTGTCGTTCCTGGTGTCGGCGCTCGTGATGGCGTGGGTCGACCGCCTGACGACGCACACGCACCCGGCCCATTTCCACGAGCCGCACGCCCGCGAGGCGCACGCGAGCGCGGCGAACGAATCACGCAAGCCGGCCGAAGCAGCCGTCAACGCATAAACGCATTCCCCACAGTCCCCACAGAGTCTCAGCCATGACCGTCATCAAACAGGAAGACCTGATCCAGAGCATCGCGGATTCGCTGCAGTACATCAGCTACTACCATCCGCTCGACTACATCCAGGCCCTCGGCCGCGCGTACGAGCTGGAAGAAAGCCCGGCCGCGAAGGATGCGATCGCGCAGATCCTCACGAACAGCCGCATGTGCGCGGAAGGCAAGCGCCCGATCTGCCAGGACACCGGCATCGTCACGATCTTCGTGAAGGTCGGCATGGACGTGCGCTGGGACGGCGCGACGATGGGTCTCACCGACATGATCAACGAAGGCGTGCGCCGCGGTTACACGCACCCGGACAACGTGCTGCGCGCGTCGATCGTCAGTCCGCCGGAAGGCGCCCGCAAGAACACGAAGGACAACACGCCGGCCGTGATCCACTACGAGATCGTGCCGGGCGACAAGGTCGACGTGCAGGTTGCGGCGAAGGGCGGCGGCTCGGAGAACAAGTCGAAGTTCGTGATGCTGAACCCGTCCGACTCGATCGTCGACTGGGTGCTGAAGACGGTCCCGACGATGG
The DNA here is from genome assembly GCF_017104665.1 of Burkholderia sp. Se-20378. Taxonomy (NCBI): domain Bacteria; kingdom Pseudomonadati; phylum Pseudomonadota; class Betaproteobacteria; order Burkholderiales; family Burkholderiaceae; genus Burkholderia; species Burkholderia sp. Se-20378. The sequence continues at coordinate 16,218 of NZ_JAAGPG010000042.1, forward strand.
GCGCAGGCTGGTGCCCGCCCGGCATGCTGGGGATCGGCATCGGCGGCACGGCTGAAAAGGCGATGCTGATGGCGAAGGAATCGCTGATGGAGCCGATCGACATCCAGGAAATCATCGCACGCGGTCCGAAGGACTGGGTCGAGGAACTGCGCGTCGAACTGCACGAGAAGGTCAACGCGCTCGGCATCGGCGCACAGGGCCTCGGCGGCCTGGCAACCGTGCTCGACGTGAAGATCATGGCTGCACCGACGCACGCGGCATCGAAACCGGTCGCGCTGATCCCGAACTGCGCGGCCACGCGCCACGCGCACTTCGTGCTCGACGGCTCGGGCCCGGCCAAGCTTGAAGCACCGTCGCTCGACGCATGGCCGAAGGTCAACTGGGAACCGAATACCGAAACCAGCAAGCGCGTCGACCTGAACACGCTGACGCCGGAAGAAGTCGCGAGCTGGGCGCCGGGCCAGACGCTGCTGCTGTCGGGCAAGATGCTCACCGGCCGCGACGCCGCGCACAAGCGCATCGCCGACATGCTCGCGAAGGGCGAGAAGCTGCCGGTCGACTTCACCAACCGCGTGATCTACTACGTCGGCCCGGTCGATCCGGTCCGCGACGAAGTGGTCGGCCCGGCAGGTCCGACGACGGCCACGCGCATGGACAAGTTCACCGAGACGATGCTCGCGCAAACCGGCCTGATCTCGATGGTCGGCAAGGCCGAGCGCGGCCCGGTCGCGATCGACGCGATCAAGAAGCACAAGGCGGCCTACCTGATGGCGGTCGGCGGTGCGGCTTACCTCGTGTCGAAGGCGATCCGCGGCGCGAAGGTGCTCGCATTCGAAGACCTCGGCATGGAAGCGATCTACGAGTTCGACGTGCAGGACATGCCGGTGACGGTGGCCGTCGATTCGTCGGGCACGTCGGTGCACCAGACCGGTCCGAAGGAGTGGCAGGCGAAGATCGGCAAGATCCCGGTCGCAGCCGCTTAAGCGCGATCGAACGAAAGGCCGGACGGAAGTCCGGCCTTTTTACTTCTCATTCTCATTATTGTGTGTGGCCGGTTATTCGAGGCTGATTCTCATTACATGCAAAAGGCAGGCCCGACAAGGCTTTGAGGCTTGGCTTTTCTCGTTCGAGCGATTATCTTTCGGTTTCTGAAGCCCCACTGAACAAGGAACAAGCCATGCAAGGCGACAAGAAAGTCATCGAATATCTGAACGCCCAGTTGAAGAATGAGCTCACGGCGATCAACCAGTACTTCCTGCATGCGCGCATGTACAAGCACTGGGGCCTCGAGAAGCTCGGCAAGCACGAGTACGACGAGTCGATCGGCGAAATGAAGCACGCCGACTGGCTGATCGAGCGCGTATTCATGCTCGACGGCCTGCCGAACCTGCAGGATCTGCACAAGCTGCTGGTCGGCGAGGAAACCGAAGAGATCCTGAAGTGCGACCTGAAGCTCGAGCAGATCTCGCAGTCCACCTGCAAGGAAGCGATCGCCTACTGCGAATCGGTTCGTGACTACGTGTCGCGCGAGATCTTCGAGAAGATCCTCGACGACACCGAAGAGCACATCGACTGGCTGGAAACGCAGATCGACCTGATCGGCAAGGTCGGCCTGCAGAACTACCAGCAAACGATGATGGGTTCGCCGGAGTAAACTCGCTCCACGCTTCCCGCTATCGCCCCCAGCCCGTTCATGTCGACACCTTCCGTTAACGCCGCGACGGCCTCGACCGTCGCCCCCATCGGCATCTTCGATTCAGGGCTGGGCGGCCTGTCGGTGCTGCGCGCCGTGCGCGCGCAGCTGCCCGACGAATCGTTCATCTACGTCGCCGATTCGCACCATGCGCCATATGGTCCGCGCGACGAGGCATTCATTACGGAACGCACGCTGGCAATCGGCGAGTGGCTGGCCCGCGAAGGGGCGAAAGCGCTGGTCATCGCGTGCAACACGGCGACCGCACGCGCGATCGCCGCGACCCGCGAACACCTGTCGATGCCGCTCGTCGGCGTCGAGCCGGGCATCAAGCCGGCCGCCGCCGTATCCGCGAGCGGTGTCGCGGGCGTCCTGGCCACGCAGTCGACGCTGAACAGTCCGCGCTTCCAGGCGCTGCTCGACCGCTACGGCGCCGGCCGCCGCTTCATCTGCCAGCCCGGCCACGGGCTCGTCGAGGCCATCGAGCGCGGTGACACGAATTCTCCCGCCTTGCGCGCGTTGCTCGACAGCTACCTGCAACCGATGCTCGACGACGGCGCCGATACGCTGGTACTCGGCTGCACGCATTACCCGTTCTTCACGGAAACGATTCGTGACCTTGTGGGCGACCGCCTGACACTCGTCGACACCAGCGACGCGATCGCGCGCCAGCTCGTGCGGGTGCTCGACGAGCGCAACCTGCGCGCACCGGCCGGCACGTGCGCGGCGCCGCCCCACTTCTGCTCGACCAGCGACGGCCGCCAACTGCAGGCACTCGCGTCGACGCTGCTCGGCCTCGCTGCGCCGGTCGAATCCGTCACCATTTCCTCGCCGAACGCGCGCGCCTGCGCGACCGCCTGACACGGGCCGGCACGCGTTCTCCTGCGTGCCGCTTCACCTTCCCACCGTTTCAAGGGTCCGATGACCTTAAAAAAAGCCCGACCCAGGCTTGTCAACGTCCGCAAATTTAATGATAATAATTCGCATTAACGTTAGCTATCGCAACTCACCATGATCGTCTGCGTGTGCAAGTCTGTTTCCGATCGCAAGATTCGCGCGTCCCTCGCAGAGGGCGTGAACTCTTTCGATGAACTCCAGTTCGAGCTCGGCGTGGCCACGTGCTGCGGCAAGTGCGAGGAGTCCGTACGCGACCTCATGGCCGAACAAGGCGTCTGCGCGAGCCGGTGCGGTGTCGAGCATCATGCTCACCCGATCCCGGTCACGTTCTACGAACGCAAGGCCGCCTGACCGGCGCCGAGTGTGCGCATGCGGCCCAGGCCGCATTTTTTGTTTTGACCGTCAGCAAGCCACCGTCTGCGCGAGCCAGCGGCTTACCTGCCAAGGAGCCTGTCATGGAATTGCTGATCGGATTTGTGACCACCGTTTGCATCTCGCTGCTGATCTTCCGCAAGTGATGCCGATTCACCCGCCGCGCCCCGGGTGCGACATCGTTCTTTCAAGCTAACATGCAGGCTTCGCATCTCGCTCCTGCCGGCGCCGTGCCGGCTGCACCACGTATGAATCCCCGAGTGATCGTCGTCGCGGTCGGTGTGCTTGCCGCACACGCGATCATGCTGACGGCCGCCTGGCTCCATCGCAACGCGCCGCCGCCGCCGAAGGAGATCGAGGTTCAATCGATCACCGCGCAGCTCATTCCGCCTGCGCCCCCTGCCCAGCCCGTCGCGGTCCAGTCGGCCGCGCAGCAGCCTACGCCACCCAAGCCCACGCCGCGCGTGAAGCCGAAGGTCGAGCCGAAGCCGGTGCAGAAAGCGGTTCCGACGCCTCAGCCGGTCTCGCAGGCACCGTCGCCGACGCCCGCGCCGGCCGTTGCCGCTCCGACACCGGCTCCCGTCGCGCCGGCGCCTGCTGCACCGGCTGCAGCACCCGGCCCGGCGCGCGAGACGATGCAGGTCAGCGCGCCGAAGAACGTGTCGGCGCTCACCTGCAACTTCGTTAAGCCGACCTATCCGTCGATGTCGCGCCGTCGCGGCGAAACGGGCACGGCCTATGTTCACTTCATCATCGGCGTGACGGGCAAGATCGAAAGCGTCCAGCTGCAGAAGAGCAGCGGCTACCCGCGTCTCGATGAAGCCGCACTCGAGGCGACGCGCGCCAGCACCTGCCCGCCGTATATCGAGAACGGCCAGGCGATCCGCGCCGCCCATACGCTGCCCTTCAACTTCACGCTTGACGACTAACCCGTCATATTCGGTAGATTCAAAGGAAACAAGAAAATGCAAAGCTACGGTATCGCGCACGTCTGGGCGCAAGGTGATTTCGTCACGCGCGCCATCGCGATCACGCTGCTCGTGATGTCGGTCCTGTCGTGGATCGTGATCGTCATCAAGGGCTGGAACGTGATCCGCCTGAACCGCCTGACGAAGAACGCCGAACAGGCATTCTGGCATTCGGACGATTTCGACGACGGCATCAAGAAGCTCGGGCTCGCCGCATCGACGCCGAACGACAACCCGTTCCTCGCGCTCGCGCTGTCGGGCAAGGAAGCCGCCGATCACCACCACCAGACGCAACCGCACCTGCACGACCGCATGGACGTGTCGGACTGGGTCACGCGCTGCCTGAAGGACACGATGGACGAAGGCATCTCGCGCATGCAGAGCGGCCTCGCGATCCTCGCGTCGATCGGCAGCACGGCGCCGTTCGTCGGCCTGTTCGGTACGGTCTGGGGGATCTACCACGCACTGCTCGCGATCGGCGCATCCGGCCAGACGTCGATCGACCAGGTCGCCGGCCCGGTCGGCGAATCGCTGATCATGACCGCTTTCGGCCTGTTCGTCGCAATCCCGGCCGTGCTCGGCTACAACGCACTCACCCGCGCGAACAAGGGTATCGTCAGCAAGCTGCGCCGCTTCGCGCACGGTCTGCATGCGTACTTCGTGACGGGCGCGAGCCTTGCCTCGTCGTCGACGCGCGACGGCCTGCGTCTCGCGACGCGCGCCAGCTGAGGCGGGGTGAACCATGGCAATGAACACCGGTTTCAGCGACGATGACGACGATGCAGTGATGAGCGAGATCAACATGACGCCGCTCGTCGACGTCATGCTCGTACTCCTGATCATTTTCCTCGTGACGATCCCGGCGATGCAGCATGCGGTGAAGATCGACCTGCCGCACGCCAGCAGCCAGCCCGTCGACGAAAAGCCGCAGACGGTCGACGTCGCGATCCAGGGTGACGGCACGATCCTGTGGGACGACCACACGGTCACGCGCGAACAATTGCAGCAGCGCATCGCGGAAGCGGCAAAACGCACGCCGCAACCGGAGTTGCACCTGCGTGCGGACCGCAAGGTCGCGTACGAACACGTGGCGGAAGTGATGTCGGATGCGCAGGCTGGCGGCCTGACGAAGCTCGGCTTCGTAACGGAGCCGACCGCGAAAGCGAAGTAACGCACGCGCTATCCGACGCGCAGGTTGCGCCTAACCGGCCGCACCTAGCGGCACACAAAGTAAAAGGCCTTCATCGCCAGATGAAGGCCTTTTTTCATGCGCACGCGGGCGCCTTCGGGCGGCGGGCTCTTTGGCGGTATCGGTTGCGCCTCGAGCAACGCAAATGCGACTCTGCCGTGGTCTGCACGGACTGCGCGTTCTGCCCTATCTGGCTCGCAATATATGCGGCCACCTGATTTCGCTCAGAACTTCCTTCACGAAATGGGATTTCAATATAGGCCCGCGCGCACGCGCATTCAAGGTTCCGGCGATTGAAACTTGCGATTGCAGGCGACGCTTCAATGACAAAACAAATTTGCCTCGCCGTGCGCGTCGTGTTCAGGTCGCCGAAACATCGGCCGCCGCTTCCTTCTTCGCTCGTTCCGGGCACCCCGGATCCTTGTACGCACCGTGGTCGAGCTTCTCGACCAGGTAGTCGACGAACGCACGCACCGCGGGCGGCATCCCCTGCCGCGACACGAACACCGCGTACAGTTGCGGCACCGGCAGCGTCCAGCCCGGCATCACCGGCGACAGTTGCCCGGCACGCAGCGCGTTGCCGTACATCATCTCCGGCAGTGCCGCGATGCCGAGACCATCGAGCACGGCTTCACGGATCGTCATCAGGTCGGCCGTCACGAGCCGCGGGTCGTGCTCGTGCACATGACGCGTTCCATCCGGCGCGATCAGGTTGAACACGTGCCGCCCATCGACGCTCGGCGTGTCGAGCGTCTCGAATCCGCTCAGGTCGTCCGGCACCAGCGGCGGCGCATTCTGGCTCAGCAGGCTCGGCGCGCCGACCAGCATCTGCTCGGTGCGCCACAGCGGCCGCACGACGATATTCGCGTTCTGCGGCGGCTCCGAGCGCACGCGCAGCGCGACGTCGATCGAATCCTCGAACAGGTCGATCACGCGATTCGTCACGCGGACGTGCACCTTCACCTCGGGATAGCGACGCAGGAATTCGGGCAGGATGCGCGACAGCATCGTCTGGGACAGCGTCACGGGCACGCTGACGCGCACCGAGCCGCGCGGCGACGAGCGCAACTGCTGGACCGCGTTCATCGCCGCCTGCGCTTCGGCCAGCATTGCCTGGCAATGCTGGTAGAAAAGCTCCCCCGCCTCGGTCAGCGCGAGCTTGCGGGTGGAGCGCTGCAGCAGGCGCACGCCGAGCGCCGCCTCGAGTTCGGTCAGGCGCCGCGACAGGCGCGATTTCGAGATGCCCAGCACGCGCTCCGCGGCCGAGAAACCGCCATGTTCGACGACCTGCGAAAAGTACATGAGGTCGTTCAGGTTATGTGCATCGATATTCATCTCATCGTTCCATTTTCAGAACAATCCATTGCGAACCGTCGCGAATCGAACGGTAAAACGCCCAATATAATAGCGCTATGTTTCAAAAATAACGCTATTCCGATCATTTCGAGGGTATCCGCATGACGACCGCTCGCTCGCTTGACCGCACGTACCCCGCGCTTCGCACGACCGAAGGCAGCGGCTTCGTGGTTCACCGCCCGTTCCCGACCCGGCTGCTGATGGATTTCGATCCGTTCCTGCTGCTCGACGAAATGGGTCCCGTCGACTACGCGCCCGGCGAAGCCAAGGGCGCCCCCGACCATCCGCATCGCGGCTTCGAGACCGTGACCTACGCACTCGACGGACGCTTCCGCCATCGCGACTCGTCCGGCCATGCCGGCACGCTCGGCCCGGGCGACGTGCAATGGATGACGGCGGGCGCCGGCGTCGTGCACAGCGAGATGCCCGATCCTGAATTCGCGCAGGCGGGCGGCCGCTCCCACGGCTTCCAGCTGTGGGTCAACCTGCCGCGCCGCGACAAGCTGATCGCGCCGCGCTACCAGGAGATCCCTGCCAACCGCATCCCGACCGCAACGTCGCCGGACGGTCGCGCGCGCGTACGCGTGATCGCCGGCGCAGCGTTCGGCGTCCGCGCCGCGATCGAAACGCGCACGCCAATCCTCTACCAGCATTTCACGCTGCAGCCCGGCGCAACGGTCACGCAGACCGTCCCGGCAGGCTACCGTGTGTTTGCCTATCCGATCGACGGAACGGGCCTCTACGGGCCCGCCAGGCAGGCTGTCGACGCACGACACATGGTCGTGTACTGCGATGACGGCGACACGGTCACGTTCGCCGCCGGCGACACGCCGCTCGACCTGCTGCTGATCGGCGGCGTGCCGCTCAACGAGCCGATCGTCCGCTACGGCCCGTTCGTGATGAATACCGAGGAGGAGATCCGGCAGGCGGTCGTCGACTACCAGACCGGCCGCATGGGTCGCATCGAAGCATGACGCCCGGACGGGCGCGCAGGTGCCGCGAAACCGCCCGTTTTGCGTCACAATGACTTTTTGAACCACGTGGCCGCCCGCCACCAGAAGGAACCCGTCCCCTTGAACTTCGAACATCTGATCCAGATCAATTCCGACGATCCGGCCGTGCCGACCCTCACCCGCGACCAGCTCTGGGAAGGCCTCGTGCTGCGCGCCGAACAGCCGCAATTGTTCGTGCTCGGTCTCGACAGCTGTGTCGTCCACGAACGGACGGGCACGACGCTCGAACGTGAACTGCACTACGGTCACGCGACCGTGCGCGACCACGTCACGTTCACGCCGAACCAGCAGGTTCGCTACGACATCCTCGCCGCCGACGGCGAGATCGGCGGCTCGCTGACCATGACGATCGAGGAACGCGACGACCACGAGCTGTTCCTGCGTTTCGAATACCGCACGACACTGGTCGTCACGGACGACAGCGAAGACGCCCGGCAGACGCACGGGATCGTCAAGGAGGCGTACCGCACGTCGGATATCGATACGGTCCGCCTGATCCGCGAGTACACGCAGGGCCGCAAGGACCCCGATCCGCTGCACTGAACCCGGTGGCGGCCTGCGGGCCGCCCCTTTGATTCAAGCTATCAGGTTCGCGATTTCGATCGATAAAGAGTTTTTGTAAATGGGAATAGTTATCATTTAGAATTCATTCCATCGTATCGACAGTCACCGATCAACCGAATGACCGACACCATGCGCCAGACCCCGACCACGCTGACCTTGCGCCGCACGACCGGCACCGCAGGCAGCAGCCGTCAGAAGACGGCAGCGGTCACCACGCCGGCGAAACCCGCCGGCAACCGCGAAGCAGGCACGCGGGTCGTCAGCAGCGATGCGCTGCTGCAAGGCCAAAGCCACGTCAGCATCGCGCATAACGGAGAGACTTATCAGTTGCGCGCCACACGGCTCGGCAAACTGATCCTGACGAAGTAACGACAGAGTATTGTGGGGACCACCTCCCTGAGAGGTGTTGGGCAGTAGCCAGCGTAACGGCTTGCACGCGAGATCTAGACCCCTTCGTGCAAACACACTCAAGCAGCCGTTGCAGCAAGCCAAGCCACTTTTTTTGGTTCTCGCACAAGGAAGAAAAAAAGCGACACGTCTTTCGACGTGTCGCTTTTTGTTTGGGCGGCCAATGCGTGAAGCATGCCGCCCGGGTTCGCTATCGCGTCGCTGCGTGACCGCCGAAGCGACACGCGATCCGCGTCAGAAACCCCAGAACATCAACCACCATGCGCTGTCGATGACGGCAAGCCCGGCGGCAAACCATGCGAATGCCGCAAGCCGGCGCGGCCAGCCCGCATAGCGCCCCGTCACTTTCCACGCGAGCCACGCACTCCATGCGTTGGCGCCGACCAGGATCGCGACGCGCACATCGGTCGCCCAGCCGAGCGGTACATGCTCGGCACGCAGCAGCGACAGTGTCGTGGCCGACAGGCCAAGGAACACACCCGCGCCTGCAATCGGAATCAACGCCTGCGCGAGATGATGCAGCCGCACGCGATCGAAGCGGCCGAGCATCAGCGTGGCGCCGGCCAGCAGCACCAGCAGCGCCGTGCCGTACACGAGCCCCGTGCCAACGATGTAGCTGATGACCAGCCCGCCGTCGAGCCACGAGAACACGTCGTTGCGATCCGGATAGTGCGTGAGCAGGAACCACGGCGCATTGGTCTCGAGCGGCCACGTGATGTCATGGTCGATCAGCCAGCCCGCGAGCCATTGCTTGATCTGCACGAACCAGGGGCTGACGGTCCAGTGGAACGCACCGATCGCGACGCCAAGCAGGCCGTACAGGATCAGCGCGGTATCCCACGGGTTCGCCTGCTGCGCGCCGAGGTTCACGACTTCGTCGGACGGCGAGCGCAACGACAGCGCGATCGCATCGCGGTGCCCGCTGCAGCGGCCGCACATATGGCAGTCCGCCGCACCCTTCATGTTGCGCAACGGCACGAGCGGCGCGCAGTTGATCGGAATCACGCGATGGCCATGCTCGCCGTTCTTGTACGAACGGCGCCATGCATCCTCATCGACCTTGTAGCGCATCGGCGCGAGCCGCGCGAGCAGCCCGAACACGCCGTTGACCGGGCACAGGTACTTGCACCACACGCGCTTCTCGCGGCCGTACAACACGCCGATCACGATCGCGCCGACGGTCGAGCCGCCGAGCACGAACAGCACCGCGAGCGGGTACTGGTACACGCTCACCATCTGCCCGTAGATCGTCGTGAGCCCGAACGCGACGAACGGCCAGCCGCCCCACCGGATCCAACGCGGAATCGGGCCGCCGCGGCCGAACTTGCTCGCGAATTCGGTGAGTGCGCCTTCCGGACACAGCACGCCGCACCAGACACGGCCGAGCATCACCATCGACAGCAGCACGAACGGCCACCAGATGCCCCAGAACGTGAATTGCGCGATCAGCGTGAGGTTGCTCCACAGGTGCGCGGAGTCGTCCGGCAGCGGCAGCACCGCCGGCACGATGATCAGGAATGCGTAGACGGCGACGACGGCCCACTGGATGCCGCGGATCAGCGCACCGTGGCGCTGCATCCACTGGCCGGCCTGCGCGAGCCAGCCCTGCTTGGCTGCGGCGACAACGCTCATGCCGCGCGACCTGCCGCGACGGCCGGACGACGGCTCGCGCGCTTCATCAGCAGCCAGACCACCGCCCAGTACACAGCGTAGGCAACCAGGTTGGTCAGTGCCGGGTGCGCACGATAGCCGGTCAGCGTTGCGACGAGTGAGCCGAACGTGCCCGAATCATCGAGGATCGCAGACGTGTCCCACACCTGCGAAATGCCGAGCGGCAGGATTTCCTTGTCGATCAGCTTGTCGACGCCGGTCTGGAACAGGCCCGCGCCGAGAAACAGCAGCATCACTTCGGTGACGCGGAAGAAATGCCGCCACGAGAAGTACTTGCCGCCGAGCTGCAGCAGATAGAACGTGAGGAACGCAAGGCCGAGACCGATCACGACCGCAAGCATCTGGCTGCCGTCGACGTGACCCGACTGGCCGAAACCGAGACCATACAGGAAGATCACCGTTTCGCTGCCTTCGCGCGCGATCGCCAGCGCGACCAGCACCGCGACGCCCCACCAGTTCGAATCGCGCGTGCTCTGCTGCAGCGATTGCTCCATGTCGCGCTTCAGCGTGCGGCCGTGCCGGCGCATCCACAGCACCATCTGCACGATCAGCACGCATGCAATCAGCACCATGGCAGTCTGGAAGTAGTCCTGCGCGTCGCCGGACAACACTTCGGTGAAACCGACCAGTGCGGCACCGAGGCCGACGGCCATCAGCAAGCCGACACCGACGCCGGTCCAGAGAAAGGGCAGGCCGCGGCGCGCGTCGGCGTCGCCGTTTTTCAGCCATGCATAGAGAATGCCGACGACGAGCAGCGCTTCGACGCTCTCCCGCCAGACGATGAACAAGATCTGACCCATCGATACCTCCTGACGCGCAGTACACCGGGCAGGTGCGCCCGCGCGCAGATAAAACGCATTACTTCGCGACGATCACGCCCTGCGCCTGCTGGTGGAAATCGTCGAAAAACTTGTATTCACCCGGTGACAACGGTGCGACGACCACGAACGAATCGGCGCCCGGCGCGAGCACCTTCTCCTTGCGCAGTTGCACGCTCTCGAATTCGGCGGCGCCCTTGCCGGTGTTCTTGATCTCGATCTTGAAACGCTGGCCGGCCGGCACTTCGATGCGGGCGGGATTCAGCTTGCCGTCCGTCATCTCGAGCTTGAACGTCGGCAGGTCGGCAGCGTACGCTGCGCCGGCAAGCCACAACGCAGCGGCTGCGGCAAAGACTTTCTGGGGAATTTTCATTCTGGGTTCTCTACGCCGACGGCGCGCCGAAGCGCGCCGTCCGTGATGCCACCGATCAGTAACCGCCCTTCTTGCCGATACCGGCGAACGGGAAGTCGTACTCGAGGGTAATGGGCTTGAACCATGCGCCCACGCCCGTTTCCTTGTCGATGTGACGGCCGAACGCCATGTGGCCCGTCTGCATCGGCGGCTTGACGACCATCGTCAGGTGATACTTGCCCGGGCCGTTCAGCTTCACGTTGTCACCGTAGTGCGGGCCATCGCTCGCGACCATGCCCATCAGGTCGCCTTCAGCCTTCCACTTCGCGTCGCCCTGCTTCGTCAGCTTGTACGTGACCTGCAGGTACGGCATCCAGTCGCCTTCCGCGAAACCCGTCGGGTTGTTCTTGACCGCATGGATGTCGGCCTCGAGGTGGACGTCGGAATCCGACGCCTTGCGCATCATCCCTTCCGGGTCCATCGTGATCGGCTGCAGGTATACCGCGCCGATTTCCATGCCGCCCTGGATCTGCTGCTTGCCGATCGGATATTCGGCAGCCGAGGCCGACATCGCGGCAAGCGCCGCCGCTACCGCAACCGTCGTGCGGATGAACGAAGAACCCAACATGGACACTCCTTGTTATTTGATCTGGAACCATATGAACCGACCGTCAGGTCAGCCCACTGAAAACACTAACGCGACGAAGAACGTTAATGCGAACAATTCTCAATAATTGCGAAGTTTAGCACCGAACCTGTTTCGGAACAAACGGGGAGCCGTGTAAACCCCTGATCCGACAAGGCTTACAGGCTCGTTACCACCCGGTTTCGGTGACGCTTGGAAAGATTTACCGGCCACCGTTGACGTGATCGCCGACGTTCGCGCCGAACACACGCTCACGCAGCAACGCAAGCTGGTCGCGGGTCGCGGCGGCCTTCTCGAACTCGAGGTTCTTCGCGTAGTCGGCCATCTGCTTCTCGAGGCGCTTGATTTCCTTGGCGAGCTGCTTTTCCGACATGTCCTCGAATTTCGCGCGCTGCTGCGCTTCCTTCAGCTCGGCGCGTGCCTCGTCCGCGTTGTACACACCGTCGATGATGTCCTTGATGCGCTTCACGACACCGCGCGGCGTGATGCCCATCTTTTCGTTGTGCGCGATCTGCTTCGCACGGCGCCGCTCGGTCTCGCCGATCGCGCGCTTCATCGACTCGGTCATGTTGTCCGCGTAGAGAATCGCCTTGCCGTTCACGTTCCGCGCCGCACGGCCGATCGTCTGGATCAGCGAGCGCTCCGCGCGCAGGAAGCCCTCCTTGTCCGCGTCGAGGATCGCAACGAGCGACACCTCGGGAATGTCGAGCCCTTCCCGCAGCAGGTTGATCCCGACCAGCACGTCGAACGTGCCGAGCCGCAGGTCGCGGATGATCTCGACACGCTCGACCGTATCGATGTCGCTGTGCAGGTAACGCACCTTGACCCCGTGATCGGCAAGAAACTCGGTGAGCTGCTCGGCCATGCGCTTCGTCAGCACGGTGATCAGCACGCGCTCCTCGGCCTTCACGCGCGCGTTGATCTCGGCCAGCACGTCGTCGACCTGCGAGCTCGCCGGCCGTACTTCGATTTCCGGATCGACAAGGCCCGTCGGCCGCACGACCTGCTCGGCGATCTGCCCGGTCACGCGCTTCTCGTAGTCGGCCGGCGTGGCCGACACGAACACGACCTGACGCATCTTGCGTTCGAACTCCGGGAACTTGAGCGGCCGGTTGTCCAGCGCCGACGGCAACCGGAACCCGTAGTTGACGAGGTTTTCCTTGCGCGCGCGGTCGCCGTTGTACATGCCGTTCAACTGGCCGATCAGCACGTGCGATTCGTCGAGCAGCATCAGCGCATCGGGCGGCAGGTAGTCGACGAGGGTCGGCGGCGGATCGCCGGGCTCTGCGCCCGAGAAATGCCGCGAGTAATTCTCGATGCCCTTGCAGAAGCCGAGCTCCTGCAGCATCTCGAGATCGAAGCGCGTGCGCTGCTCGAGGCGCTGCGCCTCGACGAGCTTGCCGTCGCTGTGAAAGTACTCGAGCCGCTCGCGCAATTCGTCCTTGATCGTCTCGACCGCGCGCATCACGGTGTCGCGCGGCGTCACATAGTGCGACGACGGATACACAGTGAAGCGCGGGATCTTCTGCCGCACGCGCCCCGTCAGCGGATCGAACAGCTGCAGCGTCTCGACCTCGTCGTCGAACAGCTCGACGCGCACGGCCAGCTCCGCGTGTTCGGCCGGGAAGATGTCGATCGTGTCGCCACGCACGCGGAACGTGCCGCGCTGGAAATCCTGCTCGTTGCGCGTGTACTGCATCGCGATCAGCCGCGCGATCACGTCGCGCTGGCCGAGCTTGTCGCCCGCACGCAGCGTCAGGATCATCTGGTGGTATTCGGACGGGTTGCCGATACCGTAGATCGCCGACACCGTCGCGACGATCACGACGTCGCGGCGCTCCATCAGGCTCTTCGTCGCCGACAGCCGCATCTGCTCGATGTGCTCGTTGATCGACGAGTCCTTCTCGATGAACAGGTCGCGCTGCGGCACGTACGCTTCAGGCTGGTAATAGTCGTAGTACGAGACGAAGTACTCGACCGCGTTGCGCGGGAAGAACTCGCGAAATTCCGAGTAAAGCTGCGCGGCGAGCGTCTTGTTCGGCGCGAACACGATCGCCGGGCGGCCGAGCCGCGCGATCGTGTTCGCCATCGTGAAGGTCTTGCCCGAGCCCGTCACGCCGAGCAGCGTCTGGAACGAGAGGCCGTCCTCGACCCCTTCGACGAGCGTCTCGATCGCGGTCGGCTGGTCGCCTGCGGGCGGATACGGTTGGTACAGCTGGAACGGCGACCCTTCGAAGGTCACGAATTTCGATTCGTCGAGCGCGTCGCCGGTTTCGGCTTTATGTTCGGACATGGAATGCGGCCGGAGCGAGGGCAAAGAAAGCATTCTAGCGCTTCGCGGCGTCGCGAACTGCTGTCGGCTCCTGACGCGCGACGGCCGTCCGATATCGCCATTCCAGGCCGAATTTCGCCGCCGATTCGCCGCCCCCGCCTGCGTGAATTCGCTACAATGTCAGGCTGCTGCGCTTTCCGGCGTCGTGCCTGCCCGCGCGCGGTCCACCGCGCCCGCCCCGCCAGTTGAAAGCCTGACCCTCTTTTCACTACTGCCGAATCATCATGTCGCTCTTCTCCGCTGTCCAGCTTGCTCCCCGCGACCCGATCCTGGGCCTGAACGAAGCCTTCAACGCCGATGCGCGTCCGACCAAGGTCAACCTCGGCGTCGGTGTGTACACGAACGAAGAAGGCAAGATTCCGCTGCTGCGCGCGGTTCGCGAAGCAGAGAAGGTGCGTGTCGAGGCCGGCCTGCCCCGCGGCTACCTGCCGATCGACGGCATCGCTGCCTACGATGCGGCCGTGCAGAAGCTGCTGCTCGGCAACGACTCGCCGCTGATCGCAGCAGGTCGCGTGGTCACGGCCCAGGCACTGGGCGGCACGGGCGCGCTGAAGATCGGCGCCGATTTCCTGCGCACCGTGAACCCGAACGTGAAGGTCGCGATCAGCGATCCGAGCTGGGAAAACCACCGCGCGCTGTTCGAAGCGGCCGGCTTCGAAGTCGTTGCGTACCCGTATTACGACGCTGCCACCAACGGCGTGAACTTCGAAGGCATGCTGTCGGCACTGAACAGCTACGCGGCAGGTACGGTCGTCGTGCTGCACGCATGCTGCCACAACCCGACCGGCGTGGACCTGACCGAAGCGCAATGGCAACAGGTCGTCGACGTCGTGAAGGCGCGCAACCTCGTGCCGTTCCTCGACATCGCCTACCAGGGCTTCGGCGAGAACATCGAGGCCGATGCTGCTGCCGTGCGCCTGTTCGCCGCGGCTGACCTGAACGCATTCGTGTCGTCGTCGTTCTCGAAGTCGTTCTCGCTGTACGGCGAGCGCGTCGGTGCACTGTCGATCATCACGTCGAGCAAGGATGAAGCGACGCGCGTGCTGTCGCAACTGAAGCGCGTGATCCGCACGAACTACTCGAACCCGCCGACCCATGGCGGCGCCGTGGTCGCAGCGGTGCTCGCATCGCCGGAGCTGCACGCTTCGTGGGTGCAGGAACTCGGCGAAATGCGCGATCGCATCCGCGCAATGCGCAATGGTCTCGTCGAACGCCTGAAGGCAAGCGGCGTCGATCGCGACTTCAGCTTCATCAACGAGCAGCGCGGGATGTTCTCGTATTCGGGCCTGACCTCGGCGCAAGTCGATCGCCTGCGCGACGAGTTCGGCATCTACGCAGTCGGCACGGGCCGGATCTGCGTCGCAGCACTGAACACGCGCAACCTCGACGCGGTCGCCAATGCGGTCGCAGCCGTCCTGAAGTAACGCGGCTTGAGCAGGCGGCAGCCGTCATCGGCCCCGCCCTGCCAAAATGAAAAACGCGCTCCACGGAGCGCGTTTTTTTATGCCATTCGCCGGCGGGCAGCTACCCCGCCCGCCCCCGCATCACTGCATGAACCAGCCGTGGCTGACGACGACGGACTGGCCCGTGAGCGCAGCGCTCGGGAAGGCCGACAGGAACAGCACCGTCTGCGCGACGTCCTGGACGGTCGTGAACACGCCGTCGACCGTATTGCCGAGCATCACCTTCTTCACCACTTCGTCTTCGCTGATGCCGAGCTCCT